>JAJRZR010000112.1 GCA_024275145.1 Deltaproteobacteria bacterium
ATGGTGGACCACCGTGACCGTGCGGCTTATGAGGCCCATTTAAAGGAATCCGTCCAGGCCAGACCGCACAAGCCCATAGAATTCAGGATAATCACCAAAAACGGGCAAAGACGCTGGATAGGACATACCTGCAGGGCCATATACGACAAGCATGGGAATTTTCTCGGTGTCCGGGGGAGCAATGCGGACATCACCTGGAAGAAACAGGCAGAAGAAAGAATAAGCAGGGAGAGGCAGCGGCTCGCAGTGACCCTCAACGGATCTCAACGGACGCATACAAAAGTATAGGCGATGCGGTGGTGACCGATGATGAATCACGTCGCGGAGCACCTTACAGGCTGGGGGGAGGCAGAGGCAAAGGGACGGGGTATCGAAGAGGTCTTCCATTTCATAAATCAGAAGACCGGTAGGACCTGTGAAGGACCTGTGGAAAACGTGTTAAGGGATGGTCAGCTGGTGAAGCCAACGCTCAATCCTGTACTGATATCGAAAAGTGGTGAAAGGAGGATTGTATCCACTAGTGGGGCTCCTATCAGAAATCACCGTAAGGATATCATAGGCGTGGTCCTAACGGTCAGGGATGTAACCGATGAGGTCAGGAGGGAGGACGAGCGGGCGAAGATTGAAAAGCTTGAATCCCTCGGGATAGCGGCCGGAGGTATCGCTCACGATTTCAACAACCTCCTGACCGCCATCCTTGGGAATATTTCGCTGGCCAAGATGCAGACAGACCCTACATCACCTGTCTATGCCCGGCTGGAGTCTGCCGAGTTAGCCTCTGTACGGGCCCAGGGGCTGACACGCCAACTATTGACCTTTGCAAAGGGCGGGGCACCTGTAAAGGAATTGACAGACCTTGGCTCCCTCATAAGGGAAACCGCAAGGTTCAGCCTTCGGGGTACTAAGTCATCTGTTGAATTCAATATCCCGGACGATCTGTGGTCTGCCGAGGTAGACCCTGGCCAGATAAGCCAGGTCATACAGAACATAGTCATCAATGCGGAACAGGCCATGCCCAACGGTGGCAAGGTTTTTATAAGGGCCTCCAACATGGTCCTGTCCGCCAGGGATCTCAAGAGGGGACAGATGCTCTCACCGGGACGGTATGTATCCATATCCATAAAGGACCAGGGGCCTGGCATCAGGAAAGAGGACCTTGGAAGGATATTCGATCCATATTTTACCACCAAGGAAGAAGGAAGCGGCCTTGGTCTTGCCGTATGTTTCTCTATCATAAGGCGTCATAACGGCCATATCAACGTTCATTCATCCCATGGTAATGGTGCTGTCTTTACGATCTTTTTGCCTGCCAAGGAACAGGTTGGCCTTGATCCAAACGAAGAGAAAGGGGATGGATCGGGAAGTCCCCGATCAGAAAAAGGTAAGCGGGTATTGATCATGGACGATGAGAAGGCCGTAAGGGATCTCGCCAGGGAGGCACTCCTGTTCCTCGGCTATCGGCCTGATTTTGCCTCAGACGGTCAGGAGGCTATCCGGAAATATAGGACCGCCTTGCTTGATGGTGAGCCCTTTGCAGCAGTTATCATGGATCTCACCATCGTCGGGGGTATGGGAGGCCGAGAGGCCATAGAGGAAATCATCAAAATAGACCCCGATGCGGTGGTTATCGTCTCGAGTGGCTATGCCAATGACGAAATCATGGAAAATTTCAGGCAGTTCGGTTTTAAGGCAGTACTCCCCAAGCCATACCGCCTGGAAAACCTGAGGGCCGTTTTACAGGAAGCCATTCCGTTCAATTGACATTTCTATTTTTTTCCAATATCAATTAAATCTGTTCCTGTAATTTCTGGCCGTTCTGGTGTGGTGGGTGGTTTTGAATCAGGCCTTCGGGTGAGTCCGGGCCTTTTTGCTTATTGACAGGTTGGAGGCGGCAATGTGGTCTGATCTGATAGAATTTTCAAATCATTTTTTTCTCTGCGTTGGGCCTGACGGGTCGTTCCTATATGTCAACAGGGCTTGCAGGAAGGCCCTTGGCTACTCGAGTGATGAGATTCGCAGCCTCAAATTCTGGATGGTAATAGATCCGAGTCAGTCCGAGGATTGCCAGGACCTGTTTCACCTGATTTTCGATGGCCATAATGTCGATAGGATCAGGGTCAAGTTCGTCTCGAGGGATAACAAGGTGATATTGACAGAGGGTAGCTGCTGTTGTTCGTACAAAAATGACCGCCCTGCCGTAATGACAGGTATGTTCCGGGATATCGAAGACAAGGTCGAGGCTGACAGGGCGCTGCTTGAAAGCGAAGAGCGCCTGCGGATCCTCATCAATTCCATGCCAGACCTTGTAATCTTCAAAGACGTTGCCGGCAGGTGGCTCGAGGCAAACAATGCCGCGCTCAGGCTCTTTGATCTTGAGGATACGGATTACCGCGGAAGGACCTACGGGGAGCTGTTGGGCAACAATGATCGATTTCGCAATTCGTTTATTCCCTTTTGTGAGCAATCGGATGAGGAGACCTGGCTGAAGGGTTCGCCCACCCGCTTTGAGATTACGTTAAACGACGGGTCACCATTTGGCAGGACATGTGACCTCATCAAGGTCCCCCTGTATCATCCGGATGGCATGCCCAAGGGGATGGTCGTAATAGGACGGGACATCACCGAGCGGAAGGATGCAGAGGAAAGGCTCAGGCAGATATCCGCTGAGCGAAAGACCATTCTCGACAATATAACCCTGGGCATAGGCTACTCCAGGGAAAGATACATTATATGGGTAAACGATGCTCTCTGCAAGATATTTGGTTATCGTCCAGAGGAGCTTATCAACAAAAGCACAGAGATCTTCTATCCCACCAAGGAGGAGTTCAACGTCTTTGGCCGCAAGGCAAGAAAAATCCTTTCCGAGGGCAAGGCATTTACCGATGAAAGGGAACTTAGGCACAAATCAGGCTCCCTTATATGGTGCCGTATAATCGGAAAGGCTGTCAATCCGGATGACCTGGATCACGGAATCATATGGATAATAGAGGACATAACCCATATCCGGAAATCAGTGGAGGAAAGAAAGAAGCTGGAAGAACAGATGCAACAGGCCCAGAAGCTCGAAAGCCTTGGTGTGCTCGCCGGAGGGATAGCACATGATTTCAACAACCTCTTAATGGGTATACTGGGTTATGCTGACCTGGCCCTGTTGAAGGACCCTGAAGAATCCCCCTTGCATCGTTACCTAAGACAGATCAAAAAGGCCGCCAGGACCGCCGCGGACCTTACCAACCAGATGCTTGCTTATTCAGGCAGGGGGAAATTCATAATCGAGCCGATACACCTTTCAAGGCTCATCGATGAAATGAGCTATCTGCTACAGACCATCGTTTCCAAGAAGGCCGTCATCAAGTACAATCTGGAAGAAAATATCCCGGAAATAGAGGCGGATGCCACCCAGATCAGGCAGATACTCATGAACATGGTTATAAATGCCTCCGAGGCTATCGGAGACAGGAGTGGTGTAATTACGATTACCACTGGTGCCATGGAGGCGGATAAGAGCTATCTGGCCGAGGCCTATCTGGATGAGGACCTGCCCAGTGGATATTACAGCTTTCTCGAGGTGTCCGATACCGGCGCCGGGATGGATGGGGACACGATATCAAGGGTGTTTGACCCCTTCTTTACCACCAAGTTTTCAGGCAGGGGCCTTGGACTCGCGGCCGTCCTTGGGATAGTCAGGGGACACAAGGGTGCCATAAAGGTCTACAGTGAACCCGGGCAGGGCACTACCTTCAAGGTGCTTTTCCCATGTTCCAAGGGACTTCCCAGGGCCGTTTCCAATGGAAACCATGATCTCAAACAGACATTACGGAAAAAGATCAAGGGAAAGGTTTTAGTAGTGGACGATGAAGAAACGGTAAGATCCGTGGCAAAGATGATGCTGGAACAGGCAGGGATTGAAGTGGTCACGGCGGTGGACGGGTGTGAGGCCGTGAAGATTTATAGGGAAAATGTGGGGGATATCGAGGTGGTATTACTGGATATGACCATGCCACACATGAATGGTGAAGAGGCCTTCAGGGAGCTGAGGCGTATAAATCCTGGGATCAAGGTAATCCTTTCCAGTGGATACAACGAGCAGGAGGCAGTAAACCGGTTTGCAGGAAAGGGGCTCGTGGGTTTTATACAGAAACCATACGGGATGCGGGAGCTTCTTGAGAAGGTTCATAAGGCTGCGAGCAAGTGTCTGACAGGCCAGGATGAAAAATGCATGCATGACAAGAGCGTATGAGGCCTGCATAGGAATGGACTCGTATGGGAACATGGGGCTGCTATTCATTTTTTTCGGTGATTCCGTGCCCCGTTGCCAGATCGTTATTGAAATGGTGCGAGATAGTTGATAAGTAAAGTATTATCAAGGAAACAAATCTTTGAAGCTGCCTATTAGCCTATTAAAGGAGGGTTATCATGAAGAATCTAGTGGTCTATTCCTCGAAAACCGGCAATACCAAGAAGCTGGCCGAAGCGCTCTACGAGTTTCTCCCTGAAGGAAAAGAGATAAAGCCGGTAGCCGAGGCACCTGATCCGAACGATTATTCCTTTGTGGCCGTGGGCTTTTGGATCAAGGGCGGTGAGCCCGATCCCGATGCCCAGGAATACCTCAAGAAGATCCAGGATGAACGCGAAATCGTACTGTTTGCCACCCATGCAGCACCTCCGGAATCCGAGCATGTCAAAAATGCGATGAGAATAGCCAAGGAACTCGCCCACAAGGCCAGGATAATCGGCACATTCACGTGCCTGGGTGAGGTTCCGGAGGATATGTTAGAGGCCGCGAAGGCAAAGGAACCCCAGCCAGAATGGATCAAAGAGGCCGAGGCTGCCAAGGGTCATCCTGATAAACAGGATATTGAAGAGTTCCTACACCTCATAGAGGACCTGGATCTGTAACCGTCTACAAAGGGCCCCTGCGTAAATCCTTGGTTGATCATTTTACCGTGAAAATACATCCTACACCCTTGGGCCGTGTTTTTTCATGCCTTGGAGTGCGTGGTCAAGGGCACGGGCCGCATGAAGGCTTGGAAGGCATTTTCCAAAGGAGGGGGCAAGGCTACAGATTTGGCACGGAACCATGGCATCTATAAAGGGCTCCGGTCCTGCGATTACATCCAGGGCGGGAGCCGGCACTTGCAACCATACAGAAGGGCCGAGGTACGCTAAGGCTTCTGATGGTTATCGACATCACAGCCTGAGTACGAGCCTTATCGTTTCACCTGTTCCGGGGCATTGTTTCCGTGGGCTGGGCGGGTAACGGTCTTTCCTGGCAGCCTGTTCCCGGTATTGACCAGGGTTAATGAACCCCATCTTTTTCCAGAATTTCATCCCGCTACGGTTTCCCTGTTTGACCATGGCATAGAGGGTTTTTAGAAGCCTGCGGCGGCGGATGTCTTCCTTTAGCAGCTTGAAGGCCGTTGTGCCGATCCCTTTGTGCCGCATTTCTTCATCGAATATTACAAGGCTTATCTCGCCGGTTTCCTTGGGGACAAAAGCCGATACGCCAATAAAGCCCACTATGTTTCCATGGAGCAGTATACAATAGGCCAACGGATAATTTTTCTTGAACCAATACCAGGTCAGCAGATAGGAAAGCAGGGCCGGATGCCTCCCTTCCGAAATGGGTGGTTTTTCGAACCTCCGTGTAAAAGGCGCCACATCTGCAATAGACAACCGCCTCAGGCGGATCGGGCCATGGCCTATTGTCCTAGGTATTATCGCAAAAGATATTTTGAACAAGGAAGATCCCTGGCTCTCCTTATATTCCCTATCCTACAACCGAGTGCATCAATCCAGGTCTATGGACAGCCCGTGCACTCGGCGGCACGGGGGCCATCTCCCGAAACAGTGGCCTCCATGGCCTGATAAACAAAGGCCTCGAGCCTTAGTGATCTTAGTGTCTCTTGTTGGCCATCACAGGCTAGGGGAAGAAACGGCCTTGGCCCAAGCTCGTCCCTTACCCTTTTGAGCAGGGCATTGACAATCGTGCCTGGCATACAGGAAAACGGCATGACATTGATAAGCCCTGCCACCCCTTCCCTCAAGAATTCCACGGCCTTGCCCACGCTCAGTATGGTTTCACCCTCGAATTCATCGGAAAGAAAGGGCCTGGCCTTGCTGAGTATTTCGCTTATCATGGGTTCACGTCCACCTGGCAGACGGCCTATGGCCCTTTCGAGACGCCGGACATCCTTTACCTGTATCATGTTTTCCAGGTTGAGCTTCAGGTATTCCTTCCAAGAACCGGCACGCTTTGCCCTGCGCATGGCCGTGAAATTGGTATAGAGGATCCATTCGCTCACCGATGGCAGGAGAACCTGTACTCCAAGGGATTCCAGTTCCTTTATCAACTCGGCATTGGCCTGGCTGTTGGCCCGCGTGTATATCTCTCCGACTATACCTATGGTGGGTTTCCTGGGTATAGATGCATCCCTTTCCACCCGGTGAAGTCTGCGCCGCAACGTCTCAAGTACCTCTTCCAGGTCCCTTCTTTCCTCTACGGCACTGGCTATTGCCTTCAGCCCGTCCCTGTATATCCTGTCCACCTGGCTGCGTTCCCTGGCATAGGGCCTTATGGATCTGGCTAGTCGGTCGAGGAGATCTACGGCCACTATGCCCTGCCAGGCAAGCCTTGTGAAGCCCTTACCAAGGGCCGATGCCTCGGAATAAAATTCCACATCCTGGTTGAGGCTGAGTATGGGTACGTTGTCCAGGCCTATATTGTCCAGTACCCTCCTGTGGAGCGATGGATACTGTCCAAAACGGCATGGTCCCCCTCCACAGGGCATGAAGAAGGCCGCGTTGTCTGGTGAAAAATCCGGTAGTTGTGTCATCTTGATAAGATCTCCTGTTGTAAGGATCGCCGGATAACACTCCTTACCGCTGGTGTGTTTCAATCCAAGTGCAGCGCTTTCTTCGTCTGTAGGTGGAAGCACCTTTGCCCTGCATCCACAGGCCCTCATTGCGGCAGCAAGGGCATAGGCATGATCCGACATGGGAGGAATAAAGATGGTCCGATGCTGTTTTCCAGGAAGGTTCCCTTGCCCTGGAATGTCTTGCCTGCCTCGTCCTTTTCGGGCCGGTTCCTCTGCCTCTCCAGTAGATGTGTCGAGATACGCCTCGATCCTGGTAAGTGCCCCTGCATCGGCGCTATGCTCATCTATTTCCAGCTCAAGGAAAGGCTTCGATCCCATTATGTCCTGAAAGCGGTGAAGCAGAAAGGAGTCGGGGCCACAGCCAAAATTGGTTACGTAAATGACCTTTAGTCTGTCATCCTTCCTGGCCATTACGGCAGTGGAAAGTATCCTTTGGCCATATCTCCAGTACATGGACTCAAAGGACGGGACCCGAGCCAGATATCTGTCCGTATCCAGATAGTCTATGGGCAATGGAAGTATGCCTAATCTGAGAAGCTTTTCATGAATCCCCAGATTGGCGCCAGGATCAAGGGCGTTATATGGGCGCCCTACCAGCACTACAGCCTCCTTGCCCGGTTCAAGGCCGTCCAGTGCCTTCTTACCAAGGCCAATGGATCGTTCCATGAACCGGATCTGTTCGTTCCATGCCCGGTTCCATGCACCCTTTATCTGCCACGGACTCAACCTGAACAGCCTGGAAAGCCCAAGAATCGTCTGTGTGTCTAGACCGTTCTTCCTGCCAAGTCTCAGGGGAATACTCAATAGTTTGGCCCTATGGGCCTGGAAATCTATTGCTGCCTGGAGGGTATACGGCAGGCTCTGAACGTACG
>JAJRZR010000007.1 GCA_024275145.1 Deltaproteobacteria bacterium
AAGCCGCTTGTTTTCCTTTTTCAGTTGGCGGTTCTCAGCTTCCAAATCTTTGCGGGTTCCATTATCTCTGAAGTCATGCTGATCCTGACGATATTCGCGTACCCAGCGGGTTATTGGAAGCGGCAACGCCAAGTCGCCTGCCAACCTCCGTGCAGCTATACCGCTGTTCGACAACCAGTTTAATGGCGTCTTGTTTTAATTCTTTCGTGTAATTTGGACGTTTCCTCTCGCTCATTGGACAGCTCGCTTTCTTTTAAATTGCTCTTAGCAGAGTGCCCGTTAAAATTAAACCACAATAGCGGAGAGCAGTATGTCAAGTTGAAGGATTTTTTGATAAAGGGTCATGTGAGAGGGTGAGGTGATAAGTAATCGCTTTTCAGGCCGATGCCCGGGGAAAAAGCGGATCGATCCTGAGGCTTCGGCCTCCATTTTTACATCGCCTTCAGCATCTGCTTTATGAGCCGAAATGACCGTAAGGCAGTCCAGGCATGGAGCATTTTCCCCGCCAGGATTTTGCACAAGCCGAACCTACAGTAGGCTTACTGTTAAAACAAAAACACAGCAGACTGGAAGTCAAGAATTTCCGTGAAATCGCCTGAAAGCCCTATACAGCTATCTTCAGGCAAAGGGGAATAGGGGACAGGAGAATTATTCACTCTCGATTTCCCGAATGATAATGTGGTGGTGGAAGGCACCAGGAGCATCTATAGAGAAAGTGCCCAAACCAACAAGTTTTATCTCTTGTCCTCCAGCCATACCCACGTTCACTTCGACAATTAATTCATTGAGTGTCTTTCCGCCACTGCCTTCGAGATTCCCGTCTTCTTTGCAGGGTACCGGTTTGCCGGGTGTAATAATTCTGTCATGCCAGTCAATATCGATCTAATCCGTGCGCTTCTTCTTGAACTTCCTCCTGCATTCTTCACTACAAAAATAATAGGTAGTTCCCCCCTTTCTATATTTCAGGGCCTCCCTCTTGGGACAATAGGTCCCGCATACAGGATCTTGCACAAGTTCATCCGTTATGGGGGGTGCTTGACCCTTGTAATTTCGCGAGTCATAAGGAGTACGACCTCTCTTATCACGAGACATATCAGAAGGCTTAAAAATATTTTTCAACAGGAAGTATAGAAAAACAAGAAGGGCTATGAACAGGATGAAGCGCATGATCACCTATCCCCTTTTTTATTAGCGTCCTTGACGGCTCTTTGCATACGGGACATGCGCCTTTGAAGCATATGGTACAGCTCGGACACACTCTTTTCCCATGGGGACAACATAAGATCAGGGGCCAGTTCCGTCCACGGTTCTAACACGAACGACCTCTCACAGATTCTGGGATGGGGGATAGTGAGCATTTGCCGGTCTTTTATCATCGAATTCTGTGCACCATGCCCCATAACGGTCCCCTCCATATAGAGAATATCCAAATCGATGGGACGATCTGCTCCCAGGGACCTGTCTCTGCCAAGGACCCTTTCCACGAGCAACAAATGATCCATCAATGCCTCAGCGGAAAGATTAGTCCTCAGCTCGGCAACCCCGTTGATGAACCTGTGGGTAGAATCTATCCCTACGGGTTCAGTCTCGTACCAGGAAGAATGACGAACCAGATCTATCTGTGGATGACGGCCAAGTATTCTCAGGGCATCCAGGCAATTCTTTACTCTGTTGCCAAGGTTTGCTCCGAGGCCGATAAAGACCTGCTTTCTCCGTATGTTACACGTCACAAGACACTTTTAAGGCGCTGGATTGCCTCCTCCAGGCGCTCTTTTGGAACCGTGAGGGCCATACGAACATAGCCTTCACCCGGGGCACCAAAACCGTTACCAGGAGTACAGACGATACCAGCCCTTTCAAGTAACAGGTTACTGAATTCAGCAGAGGTATAACCCTTGGGTACAGGTGTCCAGATATAAAACGTAGCAGATGGTAGCGGCGCATTGATACCAAGGCCCCTCAGGCCATTGACCAACACATCGCGTCTTCCCGTGTAAATCCTTCGCATCTCCTCAACATATGACTGATCGCTTTCAAGGGCAGCAATGGCTGCTTCTTGAACGGCCTCAAATTGACCGGAGTCGATGTTTGATTTCACCTGTTTTAATAGCCCCACCAAGGCTGGGTTGCCTATAGTAAAGCCGATACGCCAACCGGTCATGTTGTAAGTCTTCGAAAGGGAATGAAATTCCAGTCCTATATCCTTTGCACCAGGGGTCTCGAGGAAGCTTGGTGCCCTGTAATCATCATAGGTCATTTCACTGTATGCGGCATCGTGACATACGATGATGGAATTCTTCTTGGCAAAATCAACAACCTTTTCAAAGAAATCCGATGTGGCCACTGCCGCTGTAGGATTATTGGGATAATTAAGCCATAATATCCTTGCCCTTTCCAGGACATCATCAGGAATGGCCTCCAGATCGGGCAAGAATCCATTTTCTTCAAGTAGCGGGAGAAAATAGCTCTTTCCCCCTGAAAACAGGGTTCCAATATGGTAAACCGGGTAGCCAGGGGTAGGAACCAAAACGATATCGTCCTTATCCACGAAGGCCAAAGGGAAATGCGCTATCGCCTCCTTTGAACCAATTACGGCAATGACCTCGGTCTCTGGATCCAGATCGAGACCAAATCGTCTTTCACACCAGGCAGCCGCTGCCTGACGAAAGGATAACATACCCTGGGAGGATGGGTATCTATGGTATTCAGGCGTTTGTACGGCTTCGACCATACGCTTGACAATAAAGTCAGGGGTTGGAAGGTCTGGATCGCCTATGCCCAGATCAATGACATCGACACCCTTTGCCAATGCCTCTGCCTTCTTTTTATCAAGCTCAACGAAAAGATATGGGGGAAGTTCCTGTAATCTAACAGCTTTATTCAATTTCATATTCCAGTAGCTATATTTATTGAGGTCTTAAACCTTCTTGCGGATCATGCCTTGAAACCACACTCCGGCCGAGAAAATACAGCCCGTTTTATGGACTGGATTTTCTTGGTAAACAGCTTTCTCTTTTGCCAGACAATCGCGCTGTCTCCTATAGAAAAGATTTGTGGTTTAAAGGGAGCATGGAATTCGTAGCGTACTACCCTATGCGCCTTGACAGCAACATCAAGGGCAACGCCTTTTGAGGACTGGGGGTTTACAAAGCTGTACATATTTCACGCCGCTAACGCATTACTTCCTAAACCCCAGGACATCCTGCATATCGTAAAGGCCTGGTTGCCTGCCTACAACCCAAAATGCAGCCCTTACAGCCCCCTTGGCAAAGGTATCCCTGCTAGATGCCCTGTGGACCAGCTCGATACGTTCACCGATTCCACCGAAGAGGACCGTATGCTCCCCTACGATATCACCGGCTCTTACCGTCTGTATCCCTATTTCCTGCCTGGAACGTTCACCTATCAGGCCGTGACGCGCGAAAACCCCGACCTTGTCCAGATCCCTGCCAAGGGCAGCAGCGGCAACCCTTCCAAGCTGCAAGGCGGTTCCACTAGGGGCATCTTTTTTCATACGATGGTGAGCCTCTATTATTTCAATGTCATAGTCATCCCCAAGCACCTTTGCAGCGGTTTCCACCAATTTATACAAAAGATTGACACCGACGCTCATGTTGGGGGCCTGCACGCAGGCAAAATTGTGAGAAAGCCCCCTTAACTCGTCAAGTTCTTCCACCGAAAAACCGGTAGTGCCGATAACCATGGGCTTGCCAGCCCGCGAAGCCAATCTGGCATGTTGTATCGTGGCCTCATGGAATGTAAAATCTATTATTACATCGGCCTTGTCCAACAGGGGTTCCAGGCCCTTCGAAACCTTTATGCCCAATTCACCTGCACCGGCTACAACACCTGCATCCTTGCCCACGGCCGGACTGTCAGGGCGCTCAAAGGCACCAACCAGGGCAATTCCCTCGGTATCGTTTATGATATTTATTATGCGGCCTCCCATTCTGCCGCCAGCTCCTGCAACAATAGCTCTTATCATTAATGCCTCCGCGTCATAAGCCCCTATAAGGCACCTTATCTTTGATAGATGAATCTTGTTCCCCTGTCCTTGCCTTCCTCTAAGGCAAGATGGTCGTTTTTAAGGGGCATCTTTCTGTTTAAAATCCATGACAAACCCTGTGCCTGTCCACCACACCTCTGTGCGGGCACCCCCTCTACAGCAATCCATGCGAAAACAGCATCAAGCTGCATGGATTCAAATCAACTTCAGGGCAGTAAGCACCTCTTTGAGCCTTTCTTCGTTTCTCTGGCTCATTGGGAATAGTGGCAACCTGACCTCACCAGAGGGAATCCTACCCATCAATGCCAGGGCGGTCTTGGCAGGAACCGGGTTTGATTCATAGAACATGGCCTGAAAGAGTGGAAACAACTTGTAGTGGAGTTGTTTGGCCCGTGTAATATTTCCCTTGTTGAAGGCGTTCATCATGGCAGCCATTTCCTTTAGCATCACGTTAGAAGCCACCGAGATGACGCCCTTTCCCCCGATTGCCATGGTTGGAAACGCCGTGAAATCATCCCCAGACAAGACGATAAACTTCTTGGGACATAATCTTATCACCTCGGATACCTGGTTTAGATTCCCGGTAGCCTCCTTTATGCCAATGATAGAGCGATGTGAAGCACACCTTGCCACCGTATCCGGCAACATGTTTACACCAGTCCTGCCAGGCACGTTGTACAGTATCATGGGAAACTTGCACTCGTCGGCCACGGTCATGAAGTGTTGATAAAGGCCCTCCTGGGTAGGTTTGTTGTAATAGGGGGTTATCACCAGTGCTGCGTCTGCACCAGCCTTTTTGGCATGATGGGTAAGCATGATCGTCTCTGCCGTGGAATTAGAACCAGTTCCCGCGATGACCGGCACCCTGCCCTTGACTGTTTCCACAGTGAGTTCCACTACCCTCATGTGTTCTTCATGACTCAATGTGGCGGATTCGCCAGTAGTTCCACATGGAACAATACAATGTGTCCCCGACTTGATATGCCACTCAATCAGGTCCTTATAGGCATCTTCGTCCAACTCGCCGTCCTTGAACGGTGTTACTATTGCAACTATGGCGCCTCCAATCTCCTTCTTGGTCCTCTTTGCCGCAGATTCTCCTGTCTTGCAGGCCCTTTTTCCACACGCCATGGGTGAAAACCTCCTCTTATTTTGTATCCTATCCGGACTCAATAAATCATGATCTCAAAACACTGTAACCGAATCACATACTTCGGCACAATCCGAAATCGCACCTCTACCAACCGCATCTTTCACAAGACGCTAGGGACACGATACAGCGGATCACAAAATCGATAGGGCATTTACGGTCCCGCCATCTCTCTACCCATATGCGGGTATGAAACCACTGCCATGTTTCGGACTGGATCATCACGGTAAGCCGTGCAGTGAATTCATTATCATTTGAACCTTCATAAGTAAAGGGACCTCTTGAAAAACAAACACTTTGCTCAAAGATGAGACACCTGAACGGGCCAACCCCCTTAGCGCAAATCCCCGTCGAGTATCCCCGAGTATACCAGAACCGCATCCCCCTCCAGGAAGACATTGGTGATCTTGTGATCTTTAAGGTCGAAATATATGGTTAGGATCTCCCCACCCCAGGTCCTTACCTTGACAGGGCTCTCCACGAAACCCTTGAGCGCCGCAAGTATTGCCGCTGCAACGGCCCCGGTACCACAGGCATGGGTTTCATCCTCTACGCCGCGTTCGTATGTCCTTAGCACCACGTCGTTTCTACCCTTGACCTCTACGAAATCTACATTGGTGCCTTCCGGTTGAAAGCACTTATGATGCCTTATGAGGCGCCCCCACTCAAATACAGGGGCCGTTTCAAGGTCATCGGTAAAATGGACAGCATGTGGAACGCCGGTATTCAAACAATGTACCGGAAAATCTTCTCCATGGACATCTATGACAGCATCAAGCTTTAAGCCCATGGGATCAGGAAGCTGAAGTTTCACCGAGGCCCCTTTGACCTCTGCCCTGATAATCCCTGCCCCTGTCTCGAATGTGAGATTTTCCGGTGCAAGCCCTGTGATATAGGCAAATCTGGCAGCGCAGCGTCCACCATTTCCGCACATGTCGGCCTGGCTTCCATCGGCATTGTAGAAGTACCACTTGAAATCCGCCCTGTCAGAGCTATCTATCAGGATCAGGCCATCCGCCCCTATACCGAATTTCCTCTTGCAAAGCCTGGCTGCATATTCTTCCGCCTCGGACAGCCCTATTAATCTTGAACGGTTATCGATGAGGATAAAATCATTTCCGCTACCATGCATCTTTTTGAACTTTAATACATCGTTCATAGCCTTTCACAAGTCCAATCAAGGACCTTTTCCCCCCTTATGAGATCATCATAGGTCTCTCTGGCCCTGACTACGGCAAATTCTTGCCCTCTTACCAACACCTCTGCTGCCCTGGGTCTAGAATTATAATTAGAAGACATGGTAAACCCGTATGCCCCGGCACTGAACACCGAAAGCAAATCACCCCTGGCAATCCTTGGGAACAAACGGTTTCTGGCAAGGAAGTCACCACTTTCACAGATCGGGCCTACGATATCCACGGCCTCATGCACCGCATCCCCCCTACTGACGGGATGTATGGCATGATATGCCTCATAGAGACTTGGCCGTGCAAGGTCATTCATTGCCGCATCGACTATTATGAATTTCTTCGTTCCGGTATCCTTTATGTTTATCACGCTGGTGACCAATATGCCCGCATTACCTGCAATAGAACGGCCCGGTTCAATAATTATCTTGTGCTCGAGTCCGTCCATATGGTCAAGGATGGCGCGCACGTATTCACCGGGGGAAGGGGCATTCTCCTCATGGTATTTTATCCCCAGTCCACCACCGATGTCTATGTAGTCAAGCTCTATTCCAAAGGACTCGATATCCACCAAGAGGGACTTGACACGGTCAAGTGCATCGACAAATGGAGCCAGGTCCGTGAGCTGGGAGCCGATATGGCAATCAATCCCTATGATATCGATCCCATCCATATCCATGGCCATCCTATAGGCCTCTAAGGCCATACCCATTGGCATACCAAACTTGTTTTTCTTCAATCCAGTCGAGATATAAGGATGGGTCTTGGGATTGACATCGGGATTTACCCTGAAGGATATCCTGGCCCTTTTACCAAGGATCCTGGCCTGCCTGGAGATTTCTTCAAGCTCTTGCATGGATTCCACGTTGAACATCAGTATGCCAGCCCCTATGGCCTCCCTTATCTCCGGGATGGTCTTGCCGACACCAGAATACACAATACGATCTGCAGGAAATCCAGACCTCAAGGCCCTGAAGAGTTCCCCACCGGAAACGATGTCTGCACCAGCCCCCTGGTTGGCCATTAGATTAAGTACGGCAAGATTACTGTTTGATTTTACAGCAAAGCACACCAAATGCGGATAATTGCCAAAGGCCTTTTCATAATCATTTAATCTCGAGCAAAATGCAAAGGAACTGTAAAGATAAAATGGGGTGCCCACCTGTCTGGCTATATCCCGTACGGCCACGCCTTCACAAAAAAGCTCCCCATCCTGATACCTGAAAGCATTGTCCATTATATTTGGATCTACTCCTTTCTCCTTGGTCTTCCAAAGTAACCTCCATCCCGATCGGCCAGCCACACGTGCGGCCCGCCCCGGGCATGAAGGCACAGCTCAAATCCGAAGCATATCTTCATGACGAAATATCAGCCTGAATCAGAATACTATTTTTTCATGCCCTGGAAAGTGACATCAAGGGGTACAGGGCATCATGAGGGCTTACCATGAAAGATGTACGGATCGTATGAAGGCCTGGAATCTATTTCACCTCGACTGTTACCGATTCGGACATAGAACTTTCGTTGGGAGGAGTGGCCAGGTCAACAGCGGTTACCCAGTATCTGTAATGCCCACTGGAAAGCCGTGTCCGATCAACGAAATAGGGCTTGGACAACGGAACATGGTTCAATTTGAATATCAGGTCACCCGGCCCCTTCCTGTAGACCATGTAACCCGCCAGATCCATATCGGTATTTTCCTGCCAGCTAAGCTCTATCCCCCTGTTGGTCTGCACTGCCACCAGGCCACCTGGTGGCCTTGGCGGAGTAAGATCCTTTGGGCTGACCCATACCGGGCCCACAGGACGGCTTTCGATCCCCGTACCATGGTAGCTGATGATGGCCGTTACCTTATATGCGTATCTCTTGGCTCTGCGGACAGAGGTATCAAAATAACCAGGGGCATGTACCAGAACGGGCAGTATCTTCCAGCCCTTCCTTCCCGGTCTGGACCGGTATATCCGATATGCTACTGGCAGATCCAGGGGACGACCATCTGCCCAGGCAGAGATGGGGCTCCAGGACAGAAACACGCCATCCCGGCTGGATTGGGCGACGAGGTCCCTGGGAGACATGGGGGGCGCATGCCATGCGATGGAGATTCGGTTTGAAGAATCGCTTATATTGAACAATCCTTTTACCGTTCGCACCTCATACACGTACCTCATCCCCTCCGAGACGGTCCTGTCCTCATATATCATCTTTCTGGTCTTTGCCGGCCTTGCCTGAAAGGGAATCTCAATCGGGGTTCCAAAATGTGGCGGGCACCCTTTACAATATTCATCCACCGGGATTTCAGCCTTATAGATACGAAAACCCTTTATCCTGGCCAGGGGACTGCCATCACGATTTCTCACCGGAATGCTCCAAATCAACTCGATGCCTTCAGGCTGCAACTTGTAACGTAGATCCGTAATGGTCTGTGGACGAAGCGTTCCCGGTGGAACAGGAGGGGCCTTTCGCCCACACCCTGCTACCAGAACCAGACACAGGCAAAGGGCCAATGTATTAAACCAAATCATGCGCTTCAAATGACGGACAAAAACACTTCTTCCTGCATTTAAAGCGGTTATGGCTATCTTGAGGCACATAAACATATCCACTCAAAAGGTGCTTTGGAATCAGGCCAAAGCTGTTCGGCTTTAAAGCCGCAAGGGGCTCGCAATTTCACAAAATCCGCTGTGATCCAGGGGATCTGAAGTGCCAAAATATGTCCGCGCCCGCTTCTGCCCTACATCTTTGGCAAACGTGCGAGCTGCCACGTCCTATTTCTTCCACGTCCTGAGCCAGAGTGATGCCGATTCAATCGCCTCTTTAACCCTGGCAAATCCCGTGCCTCCGGGACAATTCCGTGCCCCTACAGACCCCTCTGCCGAAAGGACATCAAATACATCCTCTTCAATGTTAGGATGGAGTGCCCTAAGCTCATCAAATGTCATATCGGTCAATTCCTTCCCCTGCCTGGCGCAAGCAGCCACCGCTTGCCCGACTATGGCATGGGCCTGCCTGAAGGGCACGCCCTTTTTTACAAGATAATCCGCAAGATCCGTGGCCGTGAGAAACCCTGATTTCACAGCCTCTGCCAACCTTTCCTCCCTGGGCCGCATATGGGCTATGATACCTGCCATTACCTCCAGTGAGAGTGAAACGGTGCCCACGGCATCGAAAAGTGCCTCCTTGTCCTCCTGCAGGTCCCTGTTGTAGGCAAGCGGCAGGCCCTTGATCTGTACAAGAACGGCGATTAAATGGCCAAAAACCCTTCCGGCCTTGCCCCGTACGAGTTCGGGAACGTCCGGGTTTTTCTTTTGCGGCATTATACTCGAACCCGTGCAATAGGCATCGGGCAGATCAACAAAGGAAAACTCAGAGGACGACCAGAGTATCAATTCCTCGGACAAACGGCTCAAATGAACCATAACAAGGCTCAGTGCAGCCAGAAATTCAACAAGATAATCCCTGTCCGAAACGGCATCCATGCTATTTGAAGAAATTCCTTCAAAGCCCAATCGCCTGGCCACGTATTGCCTGTCTATGGGGAAACCCGTGCCTGCCAGCGCCGCACTTCCAAGGGGGCAGATATTGACCCGTTTACGGCAATCCTTCAACCGTTGTCTGTCACGCTTGAACATCTCGAAATATGCGAGCATATGATGGGCCCATAGCACTGGCTGGGCCCTTTGCAGATGGGTATAACCTGGCATGACGAGGGCTGGCCTTTCCGAGGCCTGAAGCAACAGTGCCTCCTGGACAAGGGAAAGAAGCCTGTCCATCCTGTCGATTTGCTCCCGGACATACAACCTGGTATCCGTGGCCACTTGGTCGTTCCTGCTTCTGGCGGTGTGAAGCCTCTTGCCCGCCTCGCCGATCCTGTCCACCAGGGCCTTTTCAATATTCATGTGCACGTCTTCCAGTTCAGGCCGCCACTGGAATCTGCCAGCCTCTATATCCGCCTCGATCTCAGAGAGCCCTTCGATAATATTATGGGCATCCTGGCTTGAAATAATACCCTGCCGTGCAAGCATCTCTGCATGTGCCTTACTCCCGGCGATATCATGTCTGAAAAGACGCCTGTCAAAATGCTCAGAGGCGGTAAACCTTTCAACCAGCTCATCCGTGGCCTCTTTGAACCTGCCGCCCCACGGCTTCTTGTTTCTTAATAATCCCTTTGACATATCAATCCCATCTTATTCCATAGGCTACTAAAAAAAACACCCTGGGCGTGTAGCCCCAAACTTGTAACTGATCACAGGATCATAGCTGTAAACCGTGAAAAGTTCCTGATCGATACGCGGCCAACAGGCATGTAGATACAGGAGGGAAGTACACGGATATACTTCTACTCCATTGCTTCAACCGCCTGACAACGCAAGAGATGTGTGCCAGGACCGCATACATAAGCTTTCGCATCCGCCCGGTCACTTATGAATACCAAGGGCAGGATCATTTTCATGGTAAATTATGCACTTAAATGCTGCAAAGGATTTTTTAAACAAGGGACCGCCTTAAAACAACCGGTTAGCCAGAGAAAAAGGCATCATAGGCGGGAAAGGAAACAAATCCAAGGAACGGAAAAAACACAAGAATGGCATTATGTATATTGAACCTTGCACCCTTTGATCATGTCAAAGAGCCTTGCGTTCCCCTTGAGTAGTGCGGCAAGGACTATCTTGACCGCCTGGACAGCCTTCTTCGAGCGGCAAAGAGATCGCATGCAGGCCTCGTACTTTCGTCCAATTTAGTCGTTGAATCTTCAACCATGTTGGCAAGGCCTATCTGCCTGGCGGCCTTAAGAAACAACATGGGATTCAATTCGAATACAGGAATAAAAAGTGCAGCAAGCTGGTTCCCCATCCAACCGGTGCTGTCCTATATGAGGGGACGAAACGGAAGGGTTGTGCACGGATTTCTGGGGGCATTCAATCAAGGGACATGGAACGTCTACCAAAGGGGCGGGGAAGGGTGCAGTAAAGCTTCTTGCCGCACATATACAAGAGGAGACACGGCAGGTTTGCCACACTCCCTTCAGGACAGATTCTAGAAGCACACCGCCTGCCCACAAGGAAACCGCACGAAGGGCAAAACCCTGCCTTAGACCCAGGGTTTTTTACCACGGCCTCGAGCTTACCCATGACACGTATATGGCGCCCGCAATTCCAGAACTTCCAGGGGCAAGATGTTGTCTATCCCCCCATTGTCTTATACCTTGAATTCTGACAGGCTTTTATCCACGGCCCTTGCGATCTCCTGAAGCTCCCTGGTCTTCGACCTTACCTGTTCCAGGTTGTCGGACACGGTGCGATGGGCATCAACTATGCTCTGATTGGTGCCCACCAGGCCCTGAACCGCGGCATTGGCCTCCTGAATATTGTTGCTCACTGCATTTATCACTGTCATCTGTTCCTCCACCGCCGATGCCACGCTCGTCGAAAGTCCGACCACCTCCTGAAAGGCTTTTACGATCTTTTCTATGGTCTCCGTCGCCTCGGAAGATGATGTCTTGAGCCCCTCGATGGTAGTATTGATTTCGCTTACAAACTCACTCGTCTGCCTTGCGAGTTCCTTTACCTCACCGGCGACAACGGCAAAGCCCTTCCCGGCCTCACCCGCCCTTGCTGCCTCGATTGTGGCATTTAAGGCCAACAGGTTGGTCTGTTCCGCTATGGTGCCTATGGTGCTGCTTGCCTCGGCAATCTTATCCGATGAATTCACCAGTTCCCGGATGATCTTTTCCCCCTTTATCGCCTCCTCATAGGCATTTTCCGCCATAGAGCTTGTCTGGCTCGTATGGTTGGAGACAACTGAAACCGCCGATGTCATCTCCTCTATGGCCGAGGCAACGTGTGAAACGTTCTCCTCCGTATGCTGCCCGTGGGCTAACATCTCGTTCATCTGATTTGTTACCCTTTGGCCAACCTCCTGGCTCTGCGCGCTGATCTCATCCATGACTCGCGCCTTGTCAACCACCTGCTTGAAGGTTGCCTTGCTCTCTGATGTAAGGGTCCTCAGTCTCCGTATGAAGGCATTGAAAAACGATGCGATCTCGTCGGTTTCAAGCACTATTGCCTTCTTGTAAATCCTGCATTCATCACATGAGGTATACTTGCCCGATTTGATGCTGGGGCATGTAATTACAGGTGCATAGCTTCCGGCTTCGTTCCAGCAGTGACCCTCCCGCCCGAAGCACTGGCACTCATTCCTTCCGCAACCTGTTTCCTTGGAACAGTTTATGGCCATCACGTCCAGTTGTTTGGTAAGATCCGCCTCACCTGTTGCCAGGTCCTTCATCTTGGCAGATAGGGCCTTGAGGCTGGAGGACAATTTCTTATTGAACCAGAAGGAGAAGGACAGCAAGACAACGCCCACCAATGTACCCAGGCCAAGGGCTATGAAAATGAATTTTTTTATAAGTTGCCATGCGTTGTCGAACAGATCACTCTTATATTGCCCAGTTCCCACTATCCAGCCCCATGGCTGGAAAAGTCTTACATACGAAACCTTGGGTTCTATTCTCGACGGATCGTCCTTGTACTGCCAATAATAGTTTACGTATCCAGCATGTCGAGGGCTTGCAGCACATATTTTCACCATATCCTGAAAGAGGTAATTCCCCTTTTTATCCTTTAAATTGGTTATGTCCTTCCCATCGAGCTGGGGTTTGTATGGATGCATTATCATCTTGATATTTCCAGGATCATCCGAATTGATCCAGAAATAATTCTTTTCATCCGCACCCCACCTAAGTGTACTTATCAACGCCTTTGCCTGCCTCTTGGCCTCTTCCTCGGAAAGTTCCCCTTTTAGTGCCTTCTCGTGGTATTCTTCTATTATCTTGTATGGAATAACCGTTATGTTTTTAAGATCCCGTATGGAATATCTTCCCATGAAGCTGCTGAATTGGTACAAAAGGCCAAGGACAAAGACAGTGCTGATGCCAATCATGAAAATCGTCTGAAGCCATAGTCTCTTTGTAAAATTAAGTCTCATTCTTCTGGATCCTCTCTTTAGACCTCTGGAACAAGATTGGGTGTAAAAGAAGTACTTGATACCCTGCTTAAGCCTGATGGGGATAAACCCGGCCATGCAAAAAACAGGGCCGCCACAGAGATCTCACAATTATTATGAATATGACGTCCACCGCTGAGGCTGGTTCCCTGCCCAAGATTCGGCACAGCTTATACGGACTGTGTGAAGGAGCCTGTACATTGCCTCTATATTCTTTACGGATATTTTATCCCAGCCCTTTAACGGGCTTGAAACATGAAAATTACAGGAGAAAAAAACATGCCCGTCCTTGACCATAAAAAGATGCCCTCCCTATTGAAGCCCTTTTTCATCACCATGGCATTATTGACAGTTTCCTTGCCCGTGCAGGCTGCAACAAATCCATCGAAGATTGTGGCAGATGCCATGGCAGTGCTTCAGGAACTACGTTCTGCCCCGGATGCGGGTATCCCGGACGCATTGTTATCAAGATGTCATGCACTTGCTGTATTTCCATCCGTATACAAAGGCGGACTGTTCATAGGCGCCAGCTACGGAAACGGCATACTCATGGTCAGGGACAAAAGGGATTGTAACTGGAAAGGACCGATCTTTCTGACCCTAAAGGGAGGCAGCTTCGGATGGCAGATCGGTGTCAAGTCAACCGATCTGGTACTTGTCATAACCAACAAAAGGGGAGTCGATTCCTTCTTGAAAAACAATGTAACCCTGGGAGGAGACATCAGTGTCGCCGCAGGACCCGTAGGCAGGAAAGCTGGCATCGGGACCGATGCCGCCCTTCGGGCAGAGGTGTATTCCTATTCCAGGAGTAAGGGTTTCTTTGCTGGGATTTCCCTTGAAGGCTGCTATATCGCCCATGATTACGAGGCGAACCGGATATTCTACCATAAGTGCCTTACACCATGGGAAATCCTTCACCATGGAAACCCTGCATCCGCTATTACCCAGGCCTTGAGGGCATTACTTGAACATTGCTGTTGCAGGTGATCCTGACTGTGCGCTTCAATCAAGGCCCATAAAAGAAACAATCACGGGCATCTTATTGACATTTTGGGAATTATTCCTTGAGTACAAAAAGCAATCGGGCGAACAGCCATATCCGATGAGAAGAGGACAATTTTTATATACATTCTTAGGAGAGTGCTTAAGAGAATAGAATCAATAAAAAGGAGGCAGAGGGTGCCATGGAAAATTTTGAATTTCAGAATACAACCAGGATCATTTTCGGCCGGGATCAATCTGCCAGGATAGCCTTGGAGGCGAAGAAGTGGGCTGGGAGGATATTGCTGGTTACGGGAAAAGGCAGTGTCCGCAGAAGCGGGCTCCTAAAAAAGACAATCACGTTGTTACAAAACGAGGGGCTTGATGTCTGGAATCTTTCAGGGGTTCAGTCCAATCCCCTGCTTTCGAAGGTAAAGGAAGGGATAGAATTGGTCAGGGAAAACGGTATTCAGGCAGTAGTTGCGGTTGGAGGTGGCAGTGTCATGGATACCTCAAAGGCGGTGGCTGCGGGAGCAGTGTTAACGAATGGGGATGTGTGGGATTTCTTTGAAGGCAGGCAGGAGATCAAGGATGCACTGCCAGTGCTCACGGTCCCCACGATTGCCGCTTCAGGCTCCGAGATGAACGGGTTCATGGTAATAACCAACGAGAAAACAGGTCATAAGCTTGCCACAGGCTCGCGGTCAACCTATCCGAAGGTTTCCATATTGGACCCATGCCTGACATTCAGTGTGCCGGCAGACTACACAGCCTATGGAGGCGTTGATGCGGTATGCCACCTGCTGGAGCCCTATTTCAACGCCCCTGCCCCTCATACCCCTGTGCAAGACCGGCTGGCAGAAGGCCTTATCGAAACCATCATGAAAAGCACGGAATCATGCCTTGCCGTACCAGATGATTACGAGGCCAGGGCCGACCTCATGTGGGGCGCCTCCCTCGCCCTTTGTGGACTGACCAAGGCCGGGGTAGGCGAACACCACTTTCCGGTGCACCTGATCGAGCATTCGATCAGTGCCATCCATGGAATACCACACGGGGCAGGTCTGGCGGCGCTGCTGCCAGGATGGATGAGGTGGCGGGTGAAGACAGGGCATCCCGAAAAAATCGCCCAGATGGGAAGGCGTATTTTTAAGCTGGAGTCGTCCGGTCTGCCTGACGCGGGTAGTTCAAGGAGACAGGAATTGCTCGCCATGGAATCCATAGCCACATTTGAGAACTGGCTTTCCCGTATAGGGTGCCCCTCAAGGCTTATGGATATTGGGATCAAGGCAGATTCCCACGAGGCCATTGCTCAAAACGCCCTTCAACAGGCCACGATATGGGGAATGGAGAGGCAATACGACAAAAAGACCATAACCCGAATACTGGCCTACTGCTAATCGAAGGAAAAGGATTCTTTATGCCAATGAAGCCGTTTCAACTCGTCATCTTTGAAGAAAGGGGCTCTGGTGACTATAAGGCCGCAGGAATTCAGGTCTATGGCAAGGATATCGAGATATCACAGATTTTTAATGTAACCGCAATATTACCGGAGATAGTAGACGAACCTGAAGAATTCATAACATGCGACTTTGACGGCGAGTTGGTCCTGAATTTTTTAAGGCATCCGGATCTTTCCGAATATCTGGTCAAACTGTGCCTGGATAAGGGCATCCCTGTTATTGCCTCGGGCCAACATATCCCAGGGGCAATATGCCCATTTACGTGTTGCGGGCTCGGAAGGAAACGGGGCTTGGGGGCATACGGAGAACAATTTGGCCTGCCTGAATACGAGGTCAAGCTGATGAATGGACGGATCAAGGGACTTTCGGTCAGGCGTGGGGCAAGCTGTGGGGCTACATGGCAGGTAATACCAAGGATTATAGGTTACCGCGTGGAAGAGGCGGTAAGTGCAATAGGCAGGCACGTACAATACATCTGCATGGCGGATCCGTCTGCCTTCGACCCGGTTACGGGTAAAAGCGCGCTCCATTTTGCAGGAGAAGTACATATGAATGCGTTAAAAAAGGCCCTTGCAAAACAGGGGATCACGTAAGTTTCCCCCTGTTTTCGGGGCCTTGTCACGGCCTCTGCAATATCTCTATCTTTGCGCGCTCCCTCAGATGTTTTTTCCAGTCCTTGAATGCTACACGCTGCTTTTCAGCAAGAAGACGCTTTCTAATGGCATCCTTTTCCTTGCTGAAATCCTTTAAATCCGCGGCCCTGCTCGCCTTGAAGCCAAGGCAGTAAAAGGTATCACCGCTCTCTGCCACATCATCAGGAAACGGCTTTTTTCTATAAAGGGAAAGAGCCTGCTGTACCACATTGAATGGCAGCTTACCCCTGGCGGTCATGTCGGTCCTTTTGAAAAAGCCGGTCTCTTCGACCTTGAGTCCCTTTGCCTTGGCCGCGGCGGCAAATCCCTTTTCCCTGGCGATCTTGAGCACCTCCTTTGCCTTCTCCTTACACAGTTCCTTTGCCTTCTCCTTTACGTAGGCTCTCTTAACCTGAGCCTCCACCTCCTTAAAAGGTGGAATATATGGTGCCTTCTTTTCTGCTATTTCAGCCACCAAAACACCCTGAGGCACGTCCAGGAGGGAACTCAGATCACCTTGTCCCATGGAAAACAGGGTATCGAGTATCCCTGGATTCTGTCCCAGTAATGCCGGGGGGTGTTTCTTGGTAAAAAAATCCGTCTCTTGGAGTTTTATCTTGTTCTGGTCTGCGTAGGCATCAAGCCCCCCCATCTGCAAAATTTCATCGTACGCCTTGTTGGCCTTATCCCACATGAGTTGACCGGCCTTCTGATGCCTCATCCTCTCTATTATCGTATCCCTGACCTCCTTCAGGGATTTTGTCCTTGCAGGTTCAATCTTTTCCAACTTGATCAGGTGCCACCCGAACCGGGTCCTTACAGGCTGGCTGATCTCACCCTCTTTCAGGGCAAACACTGCCTTCTCAAAGGGCTTGACCATGGTCCCTCTGGTGAAGAAACCAAGATCTCCGCCCTTTTCCTTTGTCCCGTTGTCTTGGGAATATTTCCGTGCCAAGGCAGCAAAATCTGCCCCCTTTTCTGCCTTTGCCCTGATGGCCTCAAGCCGTTTCCTTATCTCTTCCACCTTGGCTGTGCCCGCCCCGTCGGGCACCTTCAAGAGTATGTGAGAAGCCTTCCTACGTTCCTGGACGGTAAATTCATTGAGATGTGCCTTGTAATAATCCTTAATTTCGGCATCACTTATCTTGACACCCTTCGTAAACTCCGACGTCTTGAACAGGAGATAACGGATTTTGAGCTTTGGATCCGTACGGAATTCTTCCTTATGATCCTCGTACCAGGCAGCCAAAACCTTATCGGTAGCGTTGACCTCACCTTCGCACGAATCTGCCTTCAGCGGCACAAACATGATGTTTATTTTTCCATTTTCGTACAGATAGTGCTCCTTGGCCTCGTCATCGGGTACCATGAGGCCCGCACCTACCAGGGCCCTTAATTTCTCCGTAAGGATCTGCATCCTGACCTGATGCTCAAACCCAAGGGGGGTTATCTCTGCATTTCTAAGGACCATCTCATATGTTTTCTGATCAAACGCACCGTTTTTTCTGAAGGCAGGGATAGACAGGATGACCTTTTGTACCTCCTTGTTGCTAACGATTACCCCCATTTTGTGCCCAGCCTGTTCCAATAAGGCCTCATCTATGAGGCCATTCAAGGTCTGCTCCTTGAGATGTAGTTGCTTCATGAGTTGCTCGGGTATCTGGCCACCGAACATCCTTTGATAACGCTTGACAAGCTGATTATAGGCCTGACGATATGATTCCACCAGAATCTTCTGACCATTGACCTTCGCCATGATATCGAGGCGCTTGGAACGAAAAGACCCGACCCCCCAAAAGACAAACACTACCACAATGGCCCCAAGGATGAACTTGATCATCCATGACCCTGCATTCTTGCGTATACTATCAAGCATCGGTCCTGAAAACTCCTCTTTTTACCGTGAAAAATACGCCCTGCCCCTGGACCATGTTCTCGTGCCCTGGTACGGCGTCATCAGAAGCCACAAGGGGCTAACAATTCGCCAAATTCGCCGTGTTGTCAGACAGTTGAAGTACAAGAGTAATCTGTGTGCATCCGCCTTGTATCTTCGGTAAACTTACGAGCTACACAATTCGGGATAAAGGCAAAAATTTGTTAAACATAACTAGAGGCGGACCAGACCGCAACGACTTGGGCATTAAAACCGGAATTTTTCCAACAATTCATCAACAGCAGGCTGCTCTACTGTAAGGATTTCCTGTCTATCAAACGGTTGCATCCTTGTTTCATGTTCAGAGGCCACAGGGCCACTCAAAACGACCTCTGATGGGCCGCTATTCTCCTTGACATACCTGTACAGGATTCCGGCAGCCAGGCCCACTGCCTCCAGGCCCCCCTCAACAGGCCTCCAGAGGGCCGTAGGGCCCGCAAGGGATCTCATCTCAAGCCTTATATCCCCTGCAGACAACAGGGAATCAATCCTCTGGTTTTCAACCTGGTTCCTTCCGACCACCAGCCACGAACCATCAGGAAGCCTGAAATGTCTGCCAACCTGAGCGAGCAAACAGTCGTTTATGTCAAAGCCGGATCTGAATGCAAAGATCCTTTTAAATCTTGCAGAAAGGATGGGATCGGCAAGCACGCAACCGCCTGCCGGCGTGGGATAATTGGTGATGCCAAAGGATGCGGCCAGGGCCATTTGGGCCTTCCTCCCCCTGCCACTCAGGCCAAGGAGCCTGGAGCGATCCACCAGCCCCTGCCTTTCAGGCACTGTTTCAGGCAGATGAAGAGCGGAAAGGGGTCTCAAGAGCCTCCCCGCTGCCCCGCTTTCCCTTTCTATTACCCGCAGTGTATCCTTTCTCTGGGACATGGGCCTCTGGCCAAGCACCTCGCCGCTTGCCACAAAGGATGCATCAAATCTTCCAAGGAGTTCCATGGCCTTCTTTACCATCAGGATCTTGCAGTCGATGCAGGGATTCATGTATCTGCCGTAACCATGGGGAGGGTCTGCCACCATCTTGAGATAGTCCCTTGATATATCGATTATTCTTGCATCTATGCCATAATCAGCCCGTATCCTTTCCTGTTCCCTTGCCGCCCTGCCCCTATGTCGGTAACCAAAAAAGGGGGTGATGAACATCAATGCCGTCACCCCTAGACCCTGGCCCTGAAGAAGCTTACAGGCAATGATGCTGTCAAGCCCCCCTGAAAAAAGAACCAAACAATTTACCTGCATATATCCTTGCCGCCTTCCTGTTTCCTCCCAGCATCCTGGATAATTCCTCTATCCTCTCATCCTGCTCTTCAAGAATCTTCATTTCTGTAAGGGTCCTGCCTTCAACCGCCCGCTTTTCTACCAGATAATGATGTTCTCCCATCGCCGCGATCTGCGGAAAATGGGTTATGGCCAACACCTGTCCATGCCGAGACAAGGCCTTTAACTTCCGGCCCACCTTGTCCGCCACCTCTCCTCCTATGCCGGCATCGATTTCATCAAAGACGATAGAAAACATGCCGCTCTGTCTGGAAAGCACCGCCCGCAAAGCAAGCATCACCCTTGAAAGCTCACCACCCGAGGCGATCGCCGCAAGCGGACGGGGCGGCTCACCAACGTTTGCACTGAACAGGAACCTTACCTGATCAGCTCCCCTTGGCCCTATCTCGTGAGGGCTGGGATTTTCAGGCCCGCTTACCTCTACTATGAACCTAGTATTCGACAGATTAAGCTCGGAAAGCTCCCTTTCCACCGCGGCAGAAAGCCTTGCTGCACTTTCCCGCCTCCTGACGGAAAGATCCACAGCCCTCTCCACCAGTCTGCGTCCGGCATCCTCCAAGTCCTTCTCTAACTGCCCCATTACACCGTCGGCCTCTTCCATGCCTGCTAGGACCTCATCAATCCTGCGCCTGTGGACGATAACATCTTCTATGCCCGGACCGAACCGCTTCTTCAACCTGTTTATACCATACAGACGATCTTCCAGTTGTTCCAACCTCGAAAGATCCGTAGGGATACCATGGACATAGTCCCTCAGACTCCATGCGAATTCCTGTACCTGGAAGAGGATGCTGTCGAGTTCCTTGGCCATATCCCCAAGGCCAGGATCCAAACGCGTCATTCGTTCAAGATCCTGCCTGCAAACCGAAAGCTCATCCTGGATCGAACCCCTCCTGCCGTAAAGCACTTCGTAGATCCCCTGGCCAAATATGCGCAGGTCTTTTGCAGACTTCAGGATGGAAAGTTCCCGCTCAATCTCCTGATCCTCCCCGATCTTTGGCGCGATTTCATCTATGGCATCGGCCTCGGCCTGGTATCTTTCCCGTTCCTCGCCTGCCTTTTTTTGCCCTTGCTCAAGCTCCTTGAGCCTGCGTACCAACTGCCCCCTTTCATGGTAGGCGTTGCTCAGTTTTTCCACATATCCCTCAAGCCCTGCAAACGCATCGAGCCACGGACCATGCCTTTCCTGCCTCAAAAGTTCCTGGAAATCGTGCTGACCGGAAAGGCTTAAAAGGCCCGCGGTAACCCTCTTCAAATCCTGCAGGGTGACTACGACCCCGTTTATGTAGATCCTTCCCCGCCCCTGCCTTGGGATGATCCTGCGAACAATCAATTCCCCGTCCGCGTCTATCCCCATCTCCTCCAGACGGCGGGTTATCGAGGCAGACAGCCCGAAAACCCCCTGGACGACCGCCTTTGATGCCCCTGTCCTGACCTGCCCTGAATCCGCCCTTGCCCCCATAAGAAGCTTGAGCGCCTGAACCATTACCGATTTCCCGGCACCGGTCTCCCCTGTAAAGACCGTAAAGCCGCTGGAAAAGACCAGATTGACCCTGCGGACCAGGATGAAATTCTCAAGGATGAGTTCTAACAACATGATGAGCTGGATTGTATCTTAAACATTTAATATAATTATATGACAACATGTTCTGATTATGTAGCCACCGGATTTGCTGGTCTTTAATGATACCAGCCAGGTTCGTGAGGGTTCAAGATGTTTAAGTTTACACGGATCGCAGAAAAACGCATAAAGGAGGCCATGGAACAGGGACAATTTGACAACCTCAGAGGCAAGGGACGTCCCCTGGAGATCGAGGACGATTCGTTCGTCCCACAGGATCTGCGCATGGCCTACAAGATGCTCAAGAATGCCGGTTTTCTTCCTCCAGAGCTTCAGGAAGAGAAGGAGATAAAACAGGCCATCGAGCTTCTAGGCTCCATGGAAGACGAAAGGGAACGATACCGCCAGGTCATGAAGCTCAACGTCATGATAACCAAGGCCAACATGATGCGGAGCCGCCCGATAAACCTGGAGGTAGACCAGGTCTATTATCGAAAGATTGTTGAACGTGTAAAGGTCAGGAAACGAAGTCCTGGCTAAAACCCGTGCCCTGCAACGAATTCCTCCCATATTATCTGGGTGGAAAGTATACCAAGGAACGCGGCATTGTCACGGAAACCAAGCTCATCTTCCTTTGTGCACTTTTCAAGAAGCCTCTTGACCTTGCCACAATTAAAGATCCCACAGGCCTCAACGCCTTCCGGAGCCAGGAAATCGCTAACCCTAGACATCTTCGGTCGTTCAAGGAAACTCTCCTTGTTGGGAGCCAGATAAGGCCTCTTGGGTCTTTCAACAAACTCCAACGGCAACAGGTCAGCGAAGGCCTTTCTTAAAATATATTTTTCTTTCAGGCCCTTGAGCTTATAACGTGGAGGGATCATGGCGGCAAGCTGTGCCACCCCAGGATCAAGGAACGGATAGCGTCCCTCGACTGAATGTCCCATTGTCATCCGCTCACCCTGGGAACTCAAAAGATACTCTGACAACAGAATCCGTGCCTCCAAAAACTGGGCCTGATGAAGGGGATGCCAGAAACGAAATTCATCAGGGACACACGCCTCAAGTTCATCTACAGGATTGTACCCTGCTATCTCCTCCATAAAAGACTGACTGAAATATCCTTGAAGCGCCCTGGTATTGCTCCATGTGGGCAGATGGGAATAACCAAACACATCAGTGGGTAGTAGATTTCTCCTGTAGAATGCAGCGAGCATTCTGCCGGCACGACTGCTGGCAATAGGAGCATGTGGATAGAGACGATTCAACAGGAGAGGGCGACAAGAACTATCCGGTTTCCTGGCCCAAAACCTCCTGATCTTGTCCTCCTTGAATATGTCGTATCCCCCGAACAGTTCATCCGCCCCTTCGCCGGTAAGAACCACCTTGTACCCCTTCCGCCTTACGAGGCCGGACAACATGAACAAAGGGGCCGGGGCAGTCCTCAGTACAGGCCTTTCCGTATGCCACATTACATCGGGAAAGGAACGGCCGATTTCAAAATTCTGGACCTTTATGGCATTGTAGTTCACCCCTATAGCCCGGGCCAGCCGGGACTGGAATCCGGATTCATCGTAGGCTGAATCGGCAAAGGCAAGGGAAAAGGCCTCGATCGGGGTATCGGTCAACTTTTTCACAGTGGTGGCGATTATGGAGGAATCGACCCCGCCCGAAAGATATACCCCTACCGGCACATCCGCCCTGAGCCTGATCCTGGTCGCCTCTATGACCGCATCCATAACCCTTCGTGCCCACTCCTGCTCGCTGACGGAAAGGTCTTCTTCTCCCTGCCTTGGAAAATCGAGGTGCCAGTAGCGTCTTGGACCGGAGATACCGAAGGCGCCTACAGACATACAGCCCCCAGGCGGTATGGAACTTATCCCCTTAAAAGGGGTCCTTGGCGAGATAACTGTCCAGAAGGTAAATAACTGCGAGATGGCCATGGGATCGAACTTAAGGGAGATACCTGGTACCTCCACCAGTGCCTTCACCTCAGATGCAAAGGCAAACCGACCGCCATCATTTAGATAAAAAAGGGGACATATACCGAAGGGATCCCTGGCAAGAAAGAGTTCTTGCTGCCTCGAGTCTAGGATGGCAAAGGCGAACTGGCCATTCAAATGCTCCATCATTCCCTGGCCATACTCCTCGTACATGTGCACCAGGACCTCGGTATCGGACCTGGTGCTGAAACGATGGCCACGGCCTTCTAAAAAGTCCCTTAGTTCCGGGTAATTGAAGATCTCACCGTTGAAGGTAATCCATATGGAAGCATCTTCGTTTGTCATGGGCTGCTGCCCGGAGCCAAGATCGATGATACTGAGCCGGACATGCCCCAATGCCGCGGGGCCATCCACATGAAAACCAGTTTCATCAGGCCCACGGTGCCTGAGCCGCTTGCACATCCTGTTGAGCACCACCTGCACGTCGCCAGGCATATCCTGCCCATCCAGATTAAAAAGGCCGCATATCCCACACATGGTTATTGCCCGCCCCTATATCAATTTATTATCTTGCTCACTTCTTTTACATAGCTGGGTGTTTTTATAAATACAGGCCTTAACAATAAAGGCGGACTCAAGGTCCGCCTTTATTGTTAACACAGGTGTTGTGTGGACAAAAAAATTCTTTTTGAACTAACCCTTCTCTTTATGTTTATCGGATAACTGGCGCCTTCTTACCCAACCACCGAGCCCTATCAGGCCAGACCCCATAAGGATGATAGTTGCGGGTTCAGGTACAGGAGCAATGTTGGCATCAAAGGATGTAACTTGAGCCCCGCTATTATGATTAATGGTGGCATTAAACCCCATAGTATAAGGACTGCCTGGATCTATCAAAATATCTTGTGCATCGGAAAAAGATCCACCTGTAGCTGAAAAACTTGCATATGTGGTACCATTGATAATGGTATCTAGGGTGACAGAACCACCAGTCGTACCTCCCCACATCGTATGAAAACCACTAATACCTGTATGCAGCGGTGTATTAAACGTATCGAACAATGTTATGGTCAAGGTCCCGCTCCCACCGCTCACATTTAGAGAGGCAAGATCCATTTCTGGTGCATCCTCTTCACCAAGCATGGGAACTGATAAACCCGTTACTACGTTTATAAGCCAGGAATCCAGGGAACCAATATAAGTAATATGGCCATCACCATCGTCATCTGTTATAGTTTGAGAATTTAGCCCATCACTTATGGTCATCACCAACGCATTGGCGCTGGATACTATGCCAACAAATACCAGCAAAAGGCAACCAAGAAACAATACGGTAACCCTTGAGATCGATTTTGTTTTCATTTTACCTCCATTAGCATATATTTACTGTAAAAAGACATCCTACATAAGCCGCACTTCATACCCCTGCGAACAAGGAAGGAATCCCTTACACCCAACCAAACCATCGAAGGACCTGGTGGGTTCCAGCCTGCCCACTAATATTAACTTTTTTTATTGTTTCTTTTTAAGAAAGCAAATGAAATGCCAGCACAATACTGCCATTTTAAGGTTGGCAATCAGGGACATTGAGATCAATTTCCGATTTTTAGGCAAGCTTAGGGAAAAAAATTCCGCACAGAAAGAAAAAAATTTCCAAAACAGAAAAGATTTTCTTCCTGGGAAGGATTAAATTACTTCCCAAGTTTGTAAGGATTTGACGGACAAAACTAATGAAGGTGCCCGAACTTGCCATGGGCTTTAAGAGGCACGGCGGATCAAGACATGGAGGAGGGGGCTTAGATCCCCGGCGGGTTCAGATGCCTGATCACGTCATAGTTGGTGAGATCAAATTTAAGCGGCGTAACGGTTATATAGCCCTTCTCCAGCCAGACACTGTCTACATCTTCATCCCGGCAAACCGAAAGCCCTTCACCGGCCTGCCAATAATAAACATTCCCTCTGGGATCCACCCTCTTATCAAACCTTTCGATGAAGCGGCACGTACCCTGCTTCGTGACCTTTACACCGGATATCAAATTTGCTGGAATTGCCGGGATATTGATGTTCAATGCCTGCCCGATCAGCTTGTCACCTTCCTGCCTGATCCACTCCACCATCTTGCCAGCAAAATAGGCTGCAAAACAATAATCAGGGTCCCTGAAATCATTAATCGAAACAGCAATCGAACGTATGCCGAGGATAGCCGCCTCCGTGGCCGCAGAAACGGTACCCGAATAGAGACAATTTATCCCCACATTGGCCCCTGGATTGATACCGGATACTACCAAATCCACCGGCCCATCAACCAATTCATGGATACCCAGCTTGACACAATCGGCAGGTGTTCCGCTAATGGCCCAACCAAAATGAAGGCCTTCTCTCTTTATCGATTTCGCCCTCAGGGGATCTGCAATCGTAATGGCATGGCCAACGGCACTCCGCTCACTATCAGGGGCGATCACGTGGATTTCATGTCCTCCCCTTAGAGCTTCATACAAGGCGCAAAGGCCCGGTGCAAATATTCCATCATCATTTGTCAGGAGAATCCTCACGCCTTGCCCTGGTCCCCATCCCTGCAGGAATCGTCCTCTTTATGGCCGCGACGGCGTTCCTGCTCCATAAAATGGATAATACATGCCTGACGATGTTGGCAGTAGTCTTTTGGATGCCTGCACCCCTTTTCAATATCCACTTCCATATTGTCCTTTGTACAAAATCCCTTATCTTCCATATCGTATCCTCGGCATACACAGATTATGCACTCTAAGTGCTTAACAAAAATAATTTTACTTTTATTGAAGACAGTTGTAGCCACTTTGACATGCGTAAAGATTCTGCCCAAAGATACCCCGAAATCCGATCAACCTCGTTCCGCATTTGAAGCCGCGAGAAACCAACAACTTCACTAAATTTACTGTATTATCAATGAATTGAATCAACAAAATACGCCTGTGGCCTTCCGCCTTGCTCTTCGACAAACTTGCAAGTTGCATCTTTTGGGATAAAAACCAGGGTTGAACAAGATAAAGGATATCTGTTATCTCTTCCCGGGGGCAACCGAACCCTCTTAAAAACCTCAAGCCGCATGAATCTGGGCCTTTGCCCCTTACGTATCATGCGCATTGATAGTCGTGAAACCATGCAGGCCGGATCCGGCGCGTCCAGGATACAAACAGCAAGGCGCTGTCCTTAATCCGTTACCGGTCCCATGATTCCGCCTAACACAATGGATGTCAACAAGGAGGTAAACTTTGAATCTTAAGGAAAGAATGGCCATACCCAGGCAGAATCCCGTGGAATTGCCAGTGGAAGAACGGATTACGAATTTCAAAGAGGTGGTAAGGGGTTATGATGCTGACACGGCGAACACAGAGGCAAACCGCTGCCTCCAGTGCAAGAAACCCACATGCAGAAAGGGCTGCCCGCTCAATAACAACATCCCTGAATTCATCCGGCTCTTACGGGAAGGTGATATTGAATCCGCATACTGGGTTATCCGGGAAACAAGCTCACTCCCTGCAGTGTGTTCACGCGTGTGCCCACATGAATTCCAGTGTGAAGGGCACTGTATCAGGGCAAAGAAAGGGGAACCTGTAGCCATAGGTATGCTTGAACGCTACATCGTCGATTGGATGGTGGAAAACGACAAGAACCTCATGACCCCTTGTGCATTACCAATACATAAAAAGGTAGCCATTGTCGGTGCAGGTCCGGCGGGCATGACCGTGGCCTATTATCTGGCCCACGAGGGCGTAAGCTGCACCATCTTCGACAATCTGCCGGTGCCGGGAGGGATGCTGACTGTGGGAATTCCTCCATACAGGCTGCCACGGGCGATCACTAACGCCGAATTCGAGGCATTGAAGGCCTGCGGTGTAGA
>JAJRZR010000113.1 GCA_024275145.1 Deltaproteobacteria bacterium
AATACGGGGGGCAATACGGATTTTCTAAATATGCTAAACCGCCACCGGCTGAAATCCAAAAAGGTTTCAAAGACCGAAGCGGTTCAGGCAATGCTTCCCCAGCCTCTGGCGCCAGAGAATATTCATATAGGTCCAAGCGACTATGTGGCATGGCAAAAGGACAACAAGGTCGCGTTCATACGAATGGAGGGCAAATTGTTTGGAGACGTGCCAATGCACCTCGAGATGAGGCTCTCTGTTGAAGATTCGCCAAATTCAGCCGGGGTTGCCATCGATTCCATAAGGTGCTGTAAGCTGGCCCTGGACCGGGGCATCGGTGGGGTACTCTACTCTCCATCCGCCTACTTCATGAAACATCCGGCTAGGCAAATGACCGATGATGAGGCCTTCAGAAAGATAGAGGAATTCATATCAGGGAAAAGAACAAGGTAGCTGTTCAACCTGTCGCCGGCCTGAAGATGCCATGTTCAAGATGGCTGTCTCGTAATGCCCTCCTTAAGGGGTCGGGGGAACTGCTTCATATTAAAGGGGACCCCAAGAGGCTGAAGCCACTGTTCGTTGTCACCATTTGATTCATGAGAAAAACAGTGCCTGGCCGGGCGGCTGATATTTTCATCCACGCATACGGGTCCATCGTCTCTGGATATGGGAAATACTGCCTTGGCGAACCGGCATTTCCATTCCGTACTGCCCCTTTCCCCTTGACCCGTTGCTTTCAGTGCTTAATTTCTTTTTGAACACTTGGGGATTGTCTTCCCCTGACTTCAACTTTGCTTACAAAGGAGGAAAAGGCCATGTTAAGTCCGTGGATTGGTTTGTCGGATCCCGTCTGGAGAGATTTTGAAATCATGAAGAAAGAAATGAACAAGTTGTTCGGCCTGGGCTCACCCATGGCAAATATCCGGGGTGTTGCCCAGGGCACATTTCCAGCAGTAAACGTGGGCGAGACGCCTGAACAGGTAATCGTCTACGTATTTGCCCCGGGTATTGATCCAGCGGACATGGAACTTACCATTGAAAAAAATCTTCTTTCTGTTGCGGCCGGCAGGAATACCTCAAAGGACGTGGGAGAAAATCCCAAACCTGAGGGATATTATCGCCGTGAGAGGTTCTCAGGCAACTTCAAAAGGGTCATATCACTGCCAGAGAGTATAGATCCAGGGAAGGTGGAAGCCCGGTACAAAAACGGTATCCTGGTAGTGACCATCAACAAAAAAGAAGAAGAAAAGGCCAGGAAGATCAATGTGGCAGTTGGTTGATGGAACAAGCACGAGACCTTACATCGGATACAAAAGGAGGATAAGAAAATGGCCGAAACAAAAGACACACAAATGGCAGTATCTTCTGAGGGCCGTCCAGTGGCATCATCATCCAAGCCCTCTGCTTCCATAGTTCCGCCAGTAGATATATATGAGAACGACGATGGCATCATACTTATTGCCGACATGCCAGGGGTAGGGAAGGACTCACTGGAGGTACAAGTGGACAAGAATATCCTGACTATAAAAGGGACCATTGAGGATGTAGTGCCCAAAGAACTCAAACCACTTTATGCAGAATTCACGGGTAAGGAATACGAGAGGGCCTTCACCTTGGGGCCGGATGTGAACGTATCAAAAATAGAGGCCAACATGAGCGCCGGCGTCTTGAGACTCGTATTACCCAAGGCCGAGGAGGTAAAGCCCAGGCGCATCGAGGTAAAGGCAGGATAAGAACCAACCAGGAAAAGATGAAAGAGAAAAAAGGGGCATTCCAAAACGGTGCCCCTTCTTTTAATGAAGTGCCCTGCCCAATCGATATTGACTGGTATAGATGCGAAGTTTATAGTGCCCACGCCTGAATTAGGAAACTGTCAACCGAGCATCCCCTTGGCCGACAGCAATCTTTTTCAAATGTCAAGGACATCATTAACAGTGAAAGTTCGAAAAGACGACCACCTTATTCGAAAATCCGGATAAAATTTATTCCAGGAACCCAAAGACCACCGATTCCCCTCTTGATCATAGTGAGGCATGATATGAAGGCCCTTATAGCCCTGGAAGATGGAACGGTATTTGAAGGCCGTTCTTTTACTGGCCCGGGTGAAACGCTGGGAGAACTTGTTTTTAACACCAGCATGACCGGCTATCAGGAGATATTGACCGATCCCTCGTACAAGGGGCAGATAGTCACCATGACCTATCCGCTCATCGGAAACTATGGGGTCAACGATGAAGACAACGAGTCATCACGTATCCATCTCAGCGGATTCGTGGTGCGTGAATACGAGCAGGAATATAGCAATTGGCGGGCAGTGGCAGACCTGAAGTCCTTTCTAAAGGGACACGGTATCCTTGGCATCGAGCAGGTTGATACCCGTGCCATCACCAGGCACATACGTCTGGCCGGTGCCATGAAGGCCGCCATGTCAACCGAGGATCTCGATCCGGCATCCCTGGTCGACAAGGCACGAAAATCTTCTGGCCTTGAAGGGACAGACCTTGCCAATGAAGTTACTTGTTCCGCTGCCTACGTCTGGGAACAAGATGGGCCCAGAACGCTTTCCACTGATGGGCTTCGGGAGAT
>JAJRZR010000114.1 GCA_024275145.1 Deltaproteobacteria bacterium
ACGGATCTGGCTATAGCCGGGAACGGCTTCTTCATGGTGACTGATCCCAAGGTTGAAAACAGCATATATTTTACCAGGGCGGGACAGTTCCATGTGGACAAGTTGGGATATATTGTCAACCCTGCAGGCCTAAGGGTCCAGGGATGGGGGATGGAGACTCAACCGGACGGCAGCGCAGAGATCGTTGGAGCGATAAAGGACGGTCAGTTGACTACTACATCACCCCCGGTGGCCACCTCACAGTCTACTATCGCGGTGAACCTGGACAGCCGGATATCCAGCCCGGTGGATGCAAGAAGCCTTGAAACCGCCTGGGTGCAGAAAAAGGGTGAGCTTTCCCCTGATGTTGATTATGAATACAAGACCACTATCAACGTATTTGATAGCGTGGGTAACACACATGAACTGAGCGTATACTTTGACAGGACCCACCAGGACAGGGAATGGGAATTCCTGGTTACCATGTCCCCAGAAGAAGACAAAAATATCTTTGCCACCTCACCGGACATCCCCCCAGACAACAGGGGCATCCTTATGCGTGGCTATATCCATTTCACCCCACAAGGGAGCATAGACGGGATCTACAGTAAACATATAGCGGGCATTGGGGAGGTTACCAGCAGTACGAATACCCAGTATGCCAACTCCAGTTTTTATTCCGATGGAACCGGGACCTCTAAGATCAATTTCCGCATAGAGGACGTGGAGGATCTTCCAACCCCGCTTCCAAGTGGAAGCACATATACCATTTCTGACCAACCCCATGTATGGTTGGAAGACTCCACAAATCCAGGGACCTATCAAGACTTCTACGTAGTAGCCTTCGATCCTGAAAATGATGAGCTTACCCTTGCTGACGCAAGTGGGAATCCACAAATAGTGGCCAAGTACTCCGCTAGCAACGATGAAAATATACAGCGCTTTGGCACAAGGATCCTGAACTTTCATGATCCCAGTGGCAGTGGCGACATTGCGGTCAACCAGGATATAGACACGTCTAACAATAAGCTCGATCAGTTGGAGCTAGACGACCTTTACCGGATCGATCCAAATGATGATACCACCTGGATTGATTTCAATGATTCCGCTTATACGATTACTGCCTATGACCATGACAACATGACCGTCACCATAAGGGACAACAGCACATCGACATCCTCCACCTACCAGATACGTCCAACCGATATCCGGGGCGACTGGTTCGATGTCTCCTATGGAAATCATAACTATCCTGAGCTCAAGGCTTATTTTCTCCCTCCAACCGGACAGATTCTTGCAACCACCGGATGGGACCTGTCTGCACAGATGATGGAGATTGATTTTGGCGCATTTGCCACGGTTAACCAGAACAACGACGGAAGCTTTGACCCACCCACGAAGTGGACCACCGAGGCGATCACGACCACTCAATACGCAAACCGGTCCAGCACCCTTTTCTACGACCAAAACGGTTTCGGCCCTGGCTTTCTGGAATCGGTGAACGTCGATTCCGAGGGTATCATATCGGGCAGTTATTCCAACGGACGTATAATATCGTTGGCCCAGTTGAGCCTTGCCCGCTTCAATAGTCCAACGGATCTGTCAAAGGAAGGGGGGAATCTATGGCGGGAGACCACTGCCTCAGGCTCCCCCATTACCGGTCCACCCCGGACAAACGGACTTGGAAGTATCGCAGCCAATGCCCTTGAACAATCAACCGTGGATATGGGCACTGAATTTGTAAAATTGATTACCACCCAAAGGGCCTTCCAGGCAAATTCCAGGGTTATCACCACCACTGATGACATGTTGAACGAACTGCTTAACATGAAACGTTAATCCACAAGACTGCTAGGCCCATAATCCTGAATCCGGCAACCTCCCTGTCCCTTGCAGGGAGGTTTTTTGTTGCAAATTAATGTCTAGTTGGCTATGAAATCCTGTGTTTGATTTTTTTAAGAGGGTCTTCAACCCAGATTATGTAGCTCGCAAGTTTGCCAAAGATGCCAGAGGGAGGGCGCACAGATGTACTTAGTTGCTTCAACCAGTCAATAACGTTGCAGGTTCGTAAAATTACAGGCCCTTTGCGGCTTCAAGTGTCTCTGTATACATCAGCCGACAGGGCCGCACCTTTTAGGTGAAGGGCTTGATCTTACAAACTGCATTAAACATTGAATTATTCGAAACGAATCCTTCTCTCAGATGTTTGAAGTGCATAATATGGGTTCAGGGATCTTAAGACATATGCGACGGCTTTGGATCGACAAATGAAAATTTCATCAGGAAGATTTTAGGAGATAAGGAAGTCATGCCTAAGGGATTGCGCTGGAAATTGAGCTTGATGATAGTGCTGGTGGTGGCGTCGGTATTGATAGTCCTACCGTCCTTCTATAAAGATACCCCCCAGTGGTTCAAAAAATATATCTATAGCGGTGGACTAAAGCTTGGGTTGGACCTGCAGGGCGGCATGCATCTGATCCTCAGGGTGGATGTGGACCAGGCGGTGAGGAATGCCGTCAACCTGGCTGCCAGGGATCTTAAAGACGCCCTGAGAGGTAACCATATAACAGTGGTGCCCAGGAAATCCGAAAGATCTGATGAAATAGCCTTCTCTGTACCCAACGAGAGTGCTATCGAGAGGATAAAATCCATAGTAGAAGAGGATTTCCCGAACCTTGTTATCACACGGGTAGACCATAAGGGAAAATTCCCCCTGGTCATCTTGAAAATCTCCCCTAGTGAAGAAAAGTTTATCCGCGAACACGCCGTTGATCAGTCACTAGAAATCATCCGCAACCGTATAGACCAGTTCGGTGTCACCGAGCCTGTAATCGTACGTCAAGGCACCCAAGAAATCGTGGTCCAGTTACCCGGAGTCAAGGATCCAAAAAGGGCCATAAAATTGATCGGGCAAACCGCACAATTAGAATTCAAATTGGTGGACGATGATGCAAGGATTGATCTTGGGTCCCTTATCAGGCAGGCCAGGGAGGATGGCCGCCTGCCTGCAACCTTTGATGCCAAGACTCTCAATGCCGTCCTGAAAGGTCAGATACCAAGGGGTGACGCCGTCTATTTCATGAAAGAGGTGGACCCCCGCACCGGCAGGGTGAGCAAGGTACCCATACTCCTTAAGGACAAGACCCTGATGACAGGTGACGCCGTAAAGACTGCCCACGTCCGTATCGGGGGCACCTTCAACGAACCCTATGTGGCCCTTGAACTCACCGACAGGGGGGCCAAGTTGTTCGAAAAAATAACCTCTGAAAATGTCGGGAAAAGGTTGGCTATAGTCCTTGACGGGGTTGTACGCTCTGCACCTGTAATACGGGAACGTATCGGAGGGGGACACGCCCAGATAACCGGTTCCTTTACCCACGAAGAGGCCTCGGACCTTGCCATAGTATTGAGGGCCGGTGCCCTTCCCGCTCCAGTCCAGATAATCCAGAACGTCACCGTTGGCCCTTCCCTTGGCAGGGACTCCATACAAAAGGGGTTGACCTCGGGTATCATGGGCGCCTGCTTTGTAATCATTTTTATGGTGATCTATTATCACCTGTCTGGTTTCATAGCAGATATCGCCATGCTCCTGAACCTGCTTTTTCTCATGGCAATTCTATCCCTTTTCCACGCAACCCTCACGCTACCAGGAATCGCTGGTATCATACTGACCATAGGTATGGGGGTCGACTCCAATGTTCTCATATTTGAGAGGATGAGGGAGGAAAAGGCCCTGGGCAAGCCGCTAAAAGGCTTTATTGACGGTGGCTACGACAAGGCCTTCTGGACCATCGTAGACGCCCACGTAACCACCCTTATCACGGCCATGGCCCTATTCTTGTTCGGCACAGGTCCGATCAAGGGCTTTGCTGTAACCCTGTCGGCAGGTATCATAATCAACCTGTTCACAGCGATCTTTGGTACGCGAATCGTGTATGACTGGCTGCTTGCCAAGAAAACGCTCAAGGATCTCAAGTTCCTTCAGCTAGTTAAAAAAACCTCGATTGACTTCATCGGCAAGCGGAAAATCGCCTTCGGGTTGTCTGGCATCCTCGTAATCACTGGACTCTTTGCATTTATCCAGATCCAGCGAGGGGTAGCAAATCTCGGTGTGGATTTTGCAGGGGGGACAATGGTCCAGTACAAGGCTGACAAGCCCTTCACCCTGGACAAGATTAGGGCAGCTATGGAAAAGGCTGGCATCAAGGGCTATACCCTCCAGGAAGTACCGGGAGAAAACGTGCTCATAGTCAGGGTCAAAAAATCGGAAACCACGGTCGGAAACATTGAGGCACAAATAACCCGTACCCTCAATGAAAAATTATCGTCCATACACTTCATTATGGAAAGCAAGACGGAAATCGGCTCGACCGTCAGCAAGGAGCTCAGAAAGAAGGCCATCATTGCCATACTCATCTCCCTTGCCGGCATCATCGGCTACCTGGCCTTCAGATTTAACCTGAGTTTTGGAGTGGCGGCAGCGGCGGCTACCTTCCATGACGTGCTTGCAGTCCTGGGGATCCTCTACATCCTAGACAAGGAAATAACCCTTCTGACGGTTACCGCTCTGCTGACCCTGGCCGGTTATTCATTGACGGATACGGTGGTGGTCTTCGATAGGATTAGGGAGAATATTCGCCGGTACCGGAAACTTGGCTTTGATCAAATTATAAACAGAAGCGTCAACGAGATGCTGGGAAGGACCATCATTACCTCACTTACCACCCTTATCGTGGTATTATGCCTCTTCTTCTTTGGAGGGGTGGTGATCCATGATTTTGCATTGACCTTGATGTTGGGTATCATCATCGGTACCTATTCATCGGTATTCGTGGCAAGCCCCATCGTGTTTCATTGGCATAAGGGCAAGGCCCCAAGGTAGTTTATCCTTCTGTATAAGCACTCAACTATTTCAGATGACCAGATGGAACGATTGATTATCAAGGGTGGTGTGCCTCTGAAGGGGCGGACCAGGATAAGCGGAGCCAAAAACGCCGCTCTGCCAATGCTTGCCGCCACATTGCTTACAGGTGGCGAATTCACGTTCACCAACGTGCCCGTGCTCCATGATGTGACTACCCTGGTAATGCTTCTCAAGGACCTTGGGTTGGATGCGGACCTTTCTACAGGACCAACATCCTCCATCTTGAGAGTCGACTCCTCATCCTTGTGCAAGTATGAGGCATCGTATGAACTCGTGCGCCAGATGCGAGCATCTATCCTCGTCCTGGGGCCATTGATGGCAAGAGAAGGGCAGGCCCGGGTATCCCTTCCTGGCGGATGTGCAATCGGGGCCCGCCCGATCGACTTCCACTTGAAAGGGCTTGAACTCATGGGAGCAAAGTTGAAATTGGAAGAAGGCTACGTGGAGGCAAAAGCCACCAGGCTCAACGGCGCCCATATCTATTTCGATCTGCCTTCAGTGACAGGGACCGAGAACCTGATGATGGCCGCGGTGACAGCAAGGGGTAAGACCCTGCTGGAAAATGCAGCCCGCGAACCTGAAGTGATGGCGCTGGGGAACATGTTGAAAAAGATGGGGGCAAAAATCAAGGGACTTGGTACAGAAACCATATCCATTGAAGGGGTCAAAGATCTGAGTCCAACAAAATGTGACATCATACCAGATAGAATCGAAGCAGGGACATTCATGATGGCCGTGGCCGCCGCTGGCGGCAAGTTGCTGCTTGAAAACGTCATCCCTGGTCATCTTGACGCTGTCATATCCAAGTTAAGGGTTGCTGGGCTGCATCTGGACGTAGATGATGACAGGATACTTGTCAAAAAGAGGGGTAAACTTAAGAGTGTCGATGTAAAGACCCTTCCCTATCCTGGCTTCCCCACGGACCTGCAGGCCCAGATGATGGCGATTATGTCCTTGGCCTCGGGACTCAGCGTGATCACAGAGACCATTTTTGAAAATCGTTTCATGCACGTGGCTGAACTAAGACGCCTTGGTGCCGAAATCAAGGTGGAGGGCAGAAGCGCTATAATAAGAGGGGTAAAGGGTCTAAAGGGCGCCCAGGTCATGGCCACCGATCTAAGGGCCAGTGCATGTCTAGTACTTGCGGGCCTGGCCGCCAGGGGCACCACGATCATATCCGGCCTTCAACATCTGGACCGGGGTTATGAGGCCATGGATAAAAAACTTGCAGCCCTTGGCGTCAACATAAACAGGGTGAACGAATCAGTGCTCTAAGATCCCATACGGCCATACCTTGATTCTGCCTCACCGGGCACAAAAAGGCACGGCCCGAGGCAAATATGTATTTTCGTGG
>JAJRZR010000115.1 GCA_024275145.1 Deltaproteobacteria bacterium
AACTGAAATCAGAGGGCTTTGAGGCCATTTTCCTGGGGGTGGGGGCACATATGAGCAGAAGGCTCAATATACCGGGAGAGGACATGGAAGGGGTAATCCACGGGGTGGATTATCTTCGCAGGGTGAACCTTGGGGAACGACTCGAACTGGGTGACAGGGTGGTGGTCGTAGGTGGAGGAAATGTGGCCATCGACGTGGCAAGGACCGCGCTCAGGATCGGCTCAAAGGATGTCTTCATCCTCTACAGGCGCACCAAGGCCGAGATGCCTGCATCGAAGGCCGAAATCCACCATTTGGAGGAAGAGGGGGTAAAGATAGAATTCCTTGCGGCACCAGTGGCTATCCATGGTGAGTCAGGGAGGCTTGACAGGATCGAATGTATTCGCATGAAACTGGGCGAACCCGATGCATCAGGAAGGTGTAGGCCCGTTCCGCTCGATGGATCGAACTTCATGATAGAGGCGGATGCCATAATACCTGCCATCAGCCAGATGGTCGATGACACCGCAGCCAAGGGACTTAATGTCAAACGAACAAGATGGGGAACCTTCGAAACCGATCCAGAGACCCTGCAGACCTCGATTCCGTGGATCTTTGCAGGCGGTGATGATGTGCTCGGCCCCCAGACCGTTGCCAAGGCATCTTACCAGGGCAAAATTGCCGCCCAGTCGATCGTAAAATTCCTGAAGAACAGCCAAGGAGCCTGAACAGAAGGCATTTTTTTCAAGGCATAGACCCATATGGTGCTTGCCTCGCCAATTAATCATGGTTATAACCTAAATCATGTATGCTGCAGCAGGTTTAAAGGCAGGGGATACGATAAGGCCTCAAAACATACGCGAAGAAATTCAACTACGGGAACGCATACTTCTCTGTCCCCAGGCCTGCCTCAGCTCTGAGACCCTGGGCCGCCGCCATCCAGCAGAACCCTGCACCATACGCACCCCGTTTCAACGGGACCGCGACAGGATAGTATATTCCAAGGCCTTTCGCCGCCTCAAACATAAAACACAGGTCTTCCTCTCGCCCATGGGTGATCATTACCGGACACGACTTACACATACCCTGGAAGTGGCCGAGATTGCAAGGACTATAGCAAGGGCACTGCGCCTGAACGAAGACTTGACCGAGGCGGTAGCCATGGGACACGACCTTGGCCATACCCCGTTTGGGCATGCCGGGGAGACCATTCTGAACGAGATCGTGCCAGGGGGATTTTCACATTGCAGGCAAAGTCTCCGGGTGGTGGATATACTGGAAAACGGTGGCAGGGGGCTCAATCTTACCTACGAGGTAAGGGATGGCATCCTCAAGCACTCAAAGGGATTCGGCGACATAATTCCCAAAAAACCCGGCGAGAATGCCAAAACGGTAGAGGGTCGCCTAGTGCGCATCGCTGATGTAATTGCATACCTGAGCCATGACCTGGATGACGCCATAAGGAGCGGGGTCATCCACGAATCAGACGTGCCCATTGAATGCAAGGAGGTGCTTGGGGACTCCCACGGTAGCCGCATATCCGCCATGATCAAAGACGTTATAGCCAGCACACGCATTGAAAACAAAAAGATGATCCTGGATATAAGCCCTACCATGCTGGACACCATGATGAAGCTCAGGGCCTTCCTATACGACAATGTCTACAGGTCTCCCCAGGTGCACAATGAATTCATAAAGGCCCGGCGGATACTACTAGATCTAT
>JAJRZR010000116.1 GCA_024275145.1 Deltaproteobacteria bacterium
GGGCATCCAGCCGTCGCACACAAAATCATTACGCATTATTTTGAGGAACAGCCATGGCAGGTGAGAACCGGATAAAGAAGATCAGGAACATAGGGATCATTGCCCACATAGATGCTGGAAAGACCACGTTGACCGAGAGAATCCTGTACTACACGGGTAAGACCCATAAGATAGGAGAGGTGCATGACGGACAGGCAACTATGGACTGGATGCCTGAGGAACAGGAAAGAGGTATCACCATCACCTCTGCGGTGACTACCTGTTTCTGGCAAGGAAAGGAAATCCACATAATAGACACCCCCGGCCATGTGGATTTTACTATCGAGGTAGAACGTTCCCTCAGGGTACTCGACGGGGCCCTCGGGGTATTTTGTGCGGTAGGGGGGGTAGAGCCCCAATCAGAGACCGTCTGGCACCAAGCAGACAAATATAAGGTTCCAAAGATGGCCTTTATCAACAAGATGGACCGGCTAGGCGCAGATTTCTGGGGCACTATTGAACAGATGAAAGAAAAACTGGGCGCATATCCCTTGATCCTGACGTTGCCGTATGGTGCAGAAGACAGCTTCCAGGGGATCTTCGATATTATAAAGGATAGGTGGATATACTGGGACGAAGCCTCTGAGGGGCGTGAATTCGAGGAACGCCCTGTTCCCCCTGAACACAAAGAAGATGTAGCCCTGGCCCGGGAGGGCCTGCTCGAGGCCCTTTCCGAAATCAATGACGAAATCATGGAAAAATACCTTGGCGAGGAGGAGATCACATCCAGGGAACTGCACCAGGCTATCAGGAAGGCATGCATAACCCTTACGGGCGTACCGGTCTTCTGTGGATCCGCCCTCAAGAATAAAGGGGTCCAGCCTGTACTGGATGGTATAACCCGCTACCTTCCAAGCCCGCTCGACATACCACCAATAGTGGGAATAAACCCTGATACCGGTCAGGAAGAGGAAAGGCCTGCCAGATATAACAGCCCCCTGTCTGCCCTTGCGTTCAAGGTCCAGATGGACCAGGGGAGAAAGATGACCTATGTTCGGATATATTCCGGGCTTATGAAGGCCGGGGAGGAGGTATGGAACTCTGCCAAGAAACGTAAAGAAAAGGTGGCAAGGATACTCCAGATGCACGCCAACAAGAGAGAGAGAATCAAGGAGGCGGGTGCCGGCCAGATAGTGGCGGTGATGGGACTTAAACGCTCCTCCACCGGCGACACCCTTTGTGATCCGGAACATCCGATACTGCTAGAGCCCATCGAAACGTATCAGCCGGTCATATCCATTGCCGTGGAACCCAAAACCACAGGGGACCAGGAAAAGATAGAGGCAGCGCTTAACAAACTGGCCGAGGAAGACCCTACTTTCAAAGTACGCTACGACGAAGAGACTGGCCAGACGATAATATCTGGCATGGGCGAACTTCACTTGGATGTATTGGTACACAGGTTACTGAGGGAGTTTAATGCCCCGGTAAACGTCGGGAAGCCCCAGGTAGTCTATAGGGAATCCATACAAGATGAGGCTACCGTCACCGAACGTTTTGACAGGGATATAGGCGGTGGAAGGCAGGTGGCAACCGTCACCATCAAGGTATATCCAAGGCAGAGGGGAGAAGGAAACAGGGTGGCAAGCGAACTTCCACCAGAAAGGCTTCCTGAGGGATACGAGGAATTGATATTGGAAACCCTGCGCCAAGGTCTGGAAAGCGGGGTGCTTAGAGGCTTTCCCATGATAGACGTAGGGGTAGTGTTAAAAGATGCCGTTTTCGAGGAGGGACTCTCCACTGACATAGCCTTCAGGGCCGCAAGCACCATGGGGCTCAAGAAGGCATGTGAAGCCGCAGGCCCAGTGCTTCTTGAACCCATGATGAGCGTAGAGGTCCTGGTGCCTGAAAACTACATGGGTGAGGTCATAGGGGATCTAAACAGCAGGGGAGGTAAGGTAGAACATATAGAGCCGCGTGGACCTGTCCAGGTGATAAGGGCCTCGGTGCCCCTGGCCAGGATGTTTGGCTATTCCACAGCCCTTAGATCCACAACCCAGGGACGCGGCACCTTCACCATGGTATTTTCCCACTATGATCTAGCAAGTTAGTGGCTGGGCTAGCGACTTCCACCAAGTAGCGCTCTACCTGACCTTGTGGCAGAAAAGGCAACGATACTTTGGTGGATGATCCTTGGGCAGAGGTGCTGTCCCCTTTGGATTGTGGCACTTTACACAAAAGGCCTCGGCATCCTTTTTCTTCATATGATGAAACCCTGCATGGATTTCATCGTTTGGCAGCTTTATGGTGGTTTCAGGCGGCGCATTCCACAAGAACAACAATAGTCCGGCACAGAATGCCAAAAATGCCAGATTGTATATCATCCTGGTCTTTTTTTTCACGGCAAGGTGTCCATTCTGAAGCACTTTGTTAAGGTGCAAAGGGAACCTGCGTAAGGCCCCCGCCAATCACAGCCTGTTTAGTCCAGGAAATATTTCAGCCTGTCACGCCTGCTCGAATGGCGTAGCCTGTTGAGGGCCTTTTTCTCGATCTGACGAATACGCTCCCTAGACACGTTGAACCGCCTGCCTATCTCTTCAAGGGTGTATTCACTATCCTCGCCGATTCCGAAGCGAAGCCGGATGATCTTCTCCTCCCTTGGGCTCAAGGTGGCAAGTATGCTCTTGATTCGCTCGGTAAGCTCCCTTTCACGGACCGTCTCATAGGGCGAGACAGCATCCTTGTTCTCTATGAAATCCCCCAGGGTACTATCCTCATCTCCCACCGGGGTTTCGAGGGAAACCGGCTCCCTGGATGCCTCCAGTATGGAAAGTATCTTTTCCATAGGCAGGCCGGTCCTCTCTGAGATCTCGAGGGGAGTGGGTTCCCTGCCCAGTTCCTTGAGCATTGCATAAAATGCCTTGAAAAACTGGCTCCTGAGTTCCAGGAAATGCACAGGGAGCCTGATGGTCCTGGTCTTGTCAAGGATAGCCCTTGTAATGGCCTGGCGAATCCACCAGCTTGCATAGGTGGAGAACTTGTTACCCTTTGTATAATCAAACCGGAAGACCGCCCGCATTAGCCCCAGGTTTCCTTCCTGAATCAGGTCGGCCAGAGAAAGCCCCTGATGCATGTAGCGCTTAGCTATACTCACCACGAGCCTGAGATTTGCGTTTATCATTTCATCCTTGGCCAGCTCTATGTTCCTCTGGTGCATCTTGACGAGGTCCCTCAATGCCTTGAGATTTTCATCATCTTCATAGGCATCGACGATACTATCCACCGTAGTGGCCAGATAATTCAACTGCTGTTTCTTTGGCTTCAAGGAAGGATCCCGCCTTTTCCAGGTGCGAATCTGCTCACGCAAGGCCTCCATCTCCGGAAAATCCGAAGGATGTTCCATTATTGCCATTATTATGCCATTAAAACCCTCACGGATCGTGCGGCTGAGATCCTCTTCCTTTTCGGGCGTTAACAGCTCATAACGACCCATTTCCCTAAGATAGGTCGTGGTTATCTCCTCTGAATCGGTATAACCGCCAGAGTCCAGCACCACATCCTTTTTGGCCTTCTCCTCCTTGGCAATATGTTCAATTGCCTTGCCAGTAGCATCCGGGCCCCCTACATCTGGACCAGACACGGCCTTCTTTACGGAAATGACCGATGTCCGAGAGTCGCCAATTACCTCTATATTGTTACGACAAAGGATCTCAAAAATCTCCTCGAGCTTTTCCGGATCTTTAATGTCATCCGGTATGAGCTTGTTCAGAGCCTCATAGGTTAGCGATCCGCCATGACCGGCCTCAAGCAACCGGTCCATATACCCATTGGAATCATGATCAGTGCTTTTCCTGACAACTTTTATCTGCATTTCACGTCCAATTAATTTAGTATTGATATTGCGGAATAAGTAGTTAACTTGAAAAAGCCATTTTGACGGCCTGAGATGATTTAACAGAATTGATTATTATCGAAGCCGCAAAAAGAACGGGTAAATATATACCAGCCTTTTACCAAAAACAACTTTTTTTTAAATTTAGGTATTGATACTCCAAAAGTAAAGGCGTTAACCCTTTATTTTTCTTGGAAGATGAGCAAATTTTGCATAAGTGTATAAGGGAACAGCCATGATACAAAAAGACCTGTATGATATTTTGGGAGTAAAGCCCGATGCCAGTGATGATGATATTAAAAAGGCATTCAGAAAACTTGCGAGAAAATATCATCCTGATCTCAACCCAGGGGACAAAGAGGCGGAAGCAAGGTTTAAGGATATCAACGAGGCCTATGCCATACTCAGTGATCCCGACAAGAGAAAAGAATATGACCTGTTGAGAAAGGCCGCAAGATCAGGGGCAACCTTTCGTTCTCCCGGAGGTGAACGTGTATATGATTTTACGAACTTTCAGGATGAATACGGTGCAGACCTTGGCTCCCTTTTCGAAAATCTCTTCGGGTTCAAACGAAACAGCGATTTCAGAACCCGCCCAATGAAAGGGCAGGATCTTCATTACAGATTGCAGATCGATCTCAGGGATGCGGCATTTGGTAACCAGATAGAGGTGACAATCCCTTTGATGGGAGAGACTAAACGTTATAAAATACGCATCCCCAAAGGGGCCGATACAGGAACTACCATTCGATTACCCGGCAAGGGGGGACCTGGGATACACGGAGGCCCACCAGGCGATCTGTTTATTGAACTGGAGGTGCGCCCTGATCCCGTATTCATAAGAAAAGGCAAGGATCTTTACGTGAAGGCACCAGTAAATCTTTTCGATGCCGTACTTGGAAGCAAAATAGAGGTACCTACCCTGGATGGACGTGTCAAGATGAAGATCCCTCCAGGAACCCAGTGCGGTCAGAAATTACGCCTGAAGGGAAAAGGGATGCCTGATTCAAGGGGACACAGAGGTGACGAATACGTTGAAATTCAGATAATAATCCCAAGAAAACTCAATTCAAAGGCTAAAAATATGTTCAAGGAGTTGAGAGAACTCGTTTCCTAGACCTATTGTCTGCTTAGGACCCGTTTTTTCTACTAATTCGGTAATTGTTTTTTGCTTATCTTTCTTGCGCCTGCTTCGTTACGATTCGGAATATGGGATATGGGGACAGGCAAATAATGAAATCTTGCGAAACCACTTAAAAAGATGAGCTTTTAATCAGGGATATAATGGCAGGGTAGTAAAATTAAATAGAGGCCAAACAATTAAAGAAGAGAAGATTAATTGTTTGATATTGAATATTATTAGATATATCAACCTGTTGTCAGTTTTTCGTGATAGAAGTATATCTCGTGCTTACGCTGGCGGATATGCTGAATGGTGTGGATAGACTGTCTAATGGCGAGCGAGAATATATCTTCACAATAAAAAAACATTAGAGCGAAATATATCATATATAAGATAACTGTATTGGCACTGCTGACCAGAAAAAGCCCTTCCCACTATTCTGTAAGACGTTTTAATGCATAGATTCCATCAAGACCTGATATAGGTAGGGGATGTTTTTCACGACGGCAGGAAAAATAATCCTTAAATCTCTGGTAGCAACGCCATACAAAATCCTTGGTTCCAATGAAGTAAAATAACGAGTGCGGTAACTAAGACGATTCGTTATGCCTAGGGCAAGGCCTTTACCATCTTTTCCGGTAGTACTGGCAGGCCATTTGCCACCTGCCTTTTCTTCTCTCTGGTGAGTAATCAGACCCTTCTCATAAACAAACCTGCGGTAACGATTGAGGCACTCTTTGTCATCATATGACCCGAAGGCCTCAAGACCAAAATCTGTGGAAAGAAAATCATTCTTATTGCCAGACTGGACGCGATAACCAAGGGAACACCAGCGATAGGCCTCAGGCACCTTGCAGATCCCTGCCCTTATAGGATTCAGATCTATGTAGGCCAAACAATTCATCAAGGTATCCCCATTATCTACAATTACACTCTTAAAACGTTCTCCCCAGAAAAACCCCTTACGATCGTGTCTCTTATTGTAAAAACGGGAAAAGGTCTGTTTTATCTCCCGGACATATTCAGAAAGATTGGACCACTTCCTGCGGAAGAACTGGATCCTGTCCTCACTCAGATGCCCGACCTCAGCGTTGCTGTAATAACGACAAAAACGCCTCGTTATTTCGTCATCATCATAATGGTCTTCAGGATACATGAGAACCAGGAGATGGAAGTGGTTACCCATGACACAAAATCCCAAAACATCCACGAAGTACACGGCGCTAAAATGTCTGATGAGGCCTACCAAATAGTCTTTTTCCACATCCTTCATAACGAATCCATCAAGAGCGGTCCTCGACATGATGTGGTAAGCCGCTGGTTCTCCTGTAATGATCATCCTGGGGATACGTGCCATAATAGTCCAGCCTTTTATTATCTTTCCTTTGATAAAACCAGTCTGTACATCAACAAGCCTGTCTTGCCTGAACTGGCTGAATCTCAAGCTCCTGATCTCTAACCCTCTCCTCCATCCTCTTTTAAAAAATATCGTAAGGAAGACGAACCAACTTAAATAATTTGCCTGACCCCATTTCGGTGCTAATATCCTCTGCACAAGGATTTTGCCCTTTTCGCAATCGATTAATTTTTGTATATCTTCAACGGTAACTGTCGCGTATGTAAAAGCTATTAGTAATGGCATAACCGAATATAGAACCACAGTTCTCGTAACTGCGTCGCTAAAAAATCAAAGACTTTTAGGAGATTCTTTTAAATGGCTAGCAGGATAGAAGTCGCTTTAAAAACCAATCTGAAGGATGCCCTTGGCATAAAAACCGCAAAAAGGGCCAGGGAAGACCTTGGGCTACAGGTAGAGAACATCAGGACCATAAAGGTCTACCTACTTGATATCGAGCTTAGTGATGAACAACTCGAACTCATTGCCTCCGGGCCGTTCTCGGATCCTGTAATCCAGACAACTGCGATAAACAGCCCGCTTGGGCTTGAAATATCAAGGCATGATGGCTGGCATTGGGACTGGATAGTCGAGGTTGGATTCAGGCCTGGGGTTACCGACAACGAAGGCCGGACCGCAAAGGAGGCAGTGGAACTGCTTCTTGGCAGAAAACTCCGCCAGGAGGAGGGCGTTTACACTGCGACTCAATATCTGATCGCTGGTGCTCTTGAAAGATCCGATATCAAGAAACTGGCAGGCGGTCTGCTAGCCAATGAGCTGATACAGAGGTGTCTGATCGTAAACCGAGGCAATGTTGACAAAAAATGGACCGAGACAGCAAGTCCGTTCTTCCTGGTACCCAAGGTTACAGAGGAGGCGGCAGTGGAAGTCAAACAGTTTGACCTGGCCGCCATGGGTGATGAAGAATTGCTTCGCCTTTCCCGGGAAAGGGTGCTGGTACTGAACCTCAAGGAAATGAAGACTCTCCAGGCTCACCTCCAACGCCCTGAAATAATAGAGGAAAGGCAACGTGTTGGACTCTCCAGAAGCTATACGGACGTCGAGCTTGAGGCCTTGGCCCAGACATGGTCAGAGCACTGCAAACACAAGATTTTCAACGCCATCATCGACTATACAGACCCACAGGGTAAAAATCAAACCATAGACAGCCTGTTTGATACCTACATAAGAAAGGCCACTTCGACGATCAGGGAACGGCTTGGCAGCGATGACTGGTGCCTGTCGGTATTCAAGGACAATGCCGGGGTA
>JAJRZR010000117.1 GCA_024275145.1 Deltaproteobacteria bacterium
GTTAAAGAATTCGTAGTTGGTGGCCGTGGCCGTCATGACAAGGCCCAGAGCCGCAAAGAACATGCCTTCGAGAAACAGGACAGGAATCAACAGGGTTGTCCAGTAAGATGGTATTACGCCAAAGAGTGGAAGGGCCGCAAGCATGATAAGCCCTGAGATCAAACCCTTGGTGGCACCCCATAGGATCTCTCCCATGGTGAGCGATTCAACACTTACGGGTGTCATGAGTATGGCCTCGAAGGTACCCTGTGTGGAAAGCCTGGTATAGGCTCCATATGTTGCCTCAAAGGCTGCGCTGTACATCACGGCAGAGGCTACTAGCCCTGGGGCGATAAACTGGAGGTAAGTCAGGCCCTCGATGGCCGGAATCTGCTGCCCCAGTCCGTATCCCATGGCCAGCAGAAACAGGAAGGGCTGCCCCAAATTCCCGATGAGGCTTGCCTGAATATGCTTCTGCCATACTCTGAAGTTTCGCATCCAGACCTTAAGCACCCTAATCCTCCCTCAAGGTTCTCCCTGTAAGTTTGAGGAACAGGTCCTCCAGGCTTGCCGGCCTTTTTATCACCTGGCGATGGCTCAAGGCAATCGCCTCGAGCTCCGGGCACCAGCTCTTTACATATATAAAGAGCCTGTTTTTGGTCATATCAAGCTCTACATCGCACGATTTGAGCCCTGCAGCCAACCTCTTTAGCTCATCAGGACGATCGGACACCTCAAGGACCTCCATTCCCACCATCTGCCTTACCATGCTGCCTGGCTCCCCACCGGCGATTATCTCCCCCTGATCGATTATGATAACCCTGGTGGCAAGGCTTGAGACCTCTTCCATATAGTGGCTCGTAAGGAGCATGGTGGTGCCGTGACGCCTCAATGCACCAAGCCTTTCCCATATGAGATGCCTGGCTTGGGGATCAAGCCCCACAGTGGGTTCATCCAATATTAAGAGGTCAGGGGAATTTATCAGTGCCCTCGCAAGTAGAAGCCGCCTCCTTTGGCCCCCTGACAGGTGTTCTATGATCTCACCGCTCCGGTTTTCAAGGGCAAAGAATCTCAACAGTGATCTGGCCCTGTCCCTAGCCCTACTGCGCCTAATACCAAAATAGGAGGCATAGGTCAGAAGGTTTTCAAGCACGGATAGATCCGGATCCAGATTATCCATCTGGGGAGAGACGCCGATTCTTTGCTTTATCTTCCGCAAATGGCCGGGTAGTGGGATGTCAAACACCCTGATATGCCCATCGGTTGGCCGCACAAGGCCCAGGAGCATGCGGATGGTCGTGGTCTTTCCCGCCCCGTTGGGGCCTAAAAGGCCTACGGACTCCCCTGGAAGTATCGAAAAATCAAGGCCCTTGACCACGGGCCTGTCACCAAAATGCTTGGTCAGTCCAGAGATCTCCACGATGGGCCTTGCCTTTTTTGTTGCCTGGACCATGTTCATGAATTGCCCGCATACGAGGGCCTGGCGCGTCTCATCCTGTCTGCAAGCCTTACGGCAGCCACCATGCTTGCACAATCTGCCTGCCCCGTGCCGGCTATATCGTAACCCGTCCCGTGATCCACTGATGTTCTGATGATCGGAAGGCCCAGCGTGACGTTTACTCCATCTTTAAAGTGTAACAGCTTGAACGGGATAAGTCCTTGGTCGTGATACTGGCAGACTACCGCATCGAACCTTCCTATCGATGCAAAATAAAAAACCGTATCAGGGGGGTATGGGCCGGAGGCCTCTATCCCTGCCCGCCGTGCCTTGGAAATGGCGACCTCTATAACCCTTGATTCCTCGTCTCCGAAAAGCCCGCCCTCCCCTGCATGGGGATTAAGACCGCAAACCGCTATCTTGGGGCACTTTATGGCAAAATCCGACACCAGGGATTCGTAGGTCAACTTGATGATGTCAAGATTCTTTGAAACCGAGATGAGATCAGGCACCTCACGAAGTGGACAGTGGATGGTGACAAGCACCACCTTAAGCCTCTCACCTGCAAGCATCATGGCAAACTTTTGCGCACCTGTCCTTGATGCAAGGATCTCGGTATGGCCAGGAAATCCTATCCCGGCAAGCCTCAAACCCGCCTTGTTTATGGGCCCTGTCACCATGCCGGAAAGTTCGCCTGAAAGGCACATATCTATGGCTCTATCCACGTAGGTGAAGGATGCCTGGCCGGTCAACCTGCTAGAGACCCCAAAGGGTACGGATTCTGAATCCAGATCCGTAAGCCCATAGACGTTTATCGCCCCCTTTTCAAGGTGTGTACCCGGCATCCACCGGCAAAGCTCCACAGTGGAACCGATTATCTTCCGTGCCCTCTTCAGGATTTCCATGTCGCCAAGCACCGCTGCAAAGGGCCGATCCGTCCAGACGCCTTCCTGATCAAAGGCCTTGATGATCACCTCAGGGCCAACTCCAGCAGGACATCCCATGGTAATCCCAAGCGGCGCTCCCATGGATTTGCCCATCTTACAGCTCCTGGGCCCGATCATCGGGCGCATCCTGTATGATTACCTTGTCCAGCCCGGAAATCTCACTCAACTCCACATCTACGTGTTCACTGGCCGCTGTCTTAAGGGTAATACCGGAAAAATCCGGTTGTATGGGAAGCTCTCTCCTGCCCCTGTCAACAAGGACGGCAAGTTCAATCTTCCTTGGACGCCCGTAATCCGTCAGTGCATCGAGTGCTGCCCTTACTGTCCTGCCCGTATAGAGCACATCGTCCACAAGCACCAGTATCTTGTCCTCTATTGCAAATGGGATGTCGGTCTTCCTTATGATGGGATGCTGGCTCAGGCTGCTCCAATCATCCCTGTAGAGGGTTATATCGAGCATCCCCATAGGCGGCATTATCCCCTCTATGCTGGCTATCCTTTGTCTTAGCCGTTCCGCCAGGGGGACCCCTCCTGTCCTGATGCCCACCAGGGCCAAATCCTTCACCCCCTTGTTCCTTTCAACGATCTCATGGGCTATACGGGTAAGGGCCCTCTCCATTTCCCTTGAATCCATTACAATCTTGCTTTCTCTTTTCACCGCTTCCTCCAGGTCTTAGGGATCTACTGCGCCAGAATAAATTCTTCTGTTGTAGAAGGCCAGGCTTTTTGTTAAATAGATCCTTTGACTTTTGTCAATCAAATCAAGCCGCCTTACAGAGTGCATCGCCTCTTTCTCTGTGGACGCACGGCCCCAAGGGCCTGGATGACA
>JAJRZR010000118.1 GCA_024275145.1 Deltaproteobacteria bacterium
AGAATAAAGGGATGTTAGATGAATTAAAGGAACGGGCACGAGCAACGGCTGAATATTATTCGTGGGAGCGTATCAATGTTAAAATCTTGGCCTTCTTAAATTCCGTTATGGAATTTTCCTAATTGAATGCTTAGGGGATAAAAAGAATCACCATCATAGGCAATAATGTCGTGTCAATACCCAGAATTGCTCAAATACTAGAAGAAGGCCGTTGGGGAGGGCCTCAACTGCGTGCTACGCAGATTGCCAGGCATTTACTTGGTAAAGGCATCAGGACCGTTATCTTCATGCCTAAAAAAGAGTCAGATTTTTTTTGTTCCCAATTGAAGAAAAACGAACTTGAATTTCATCGTATTAATCTTACACGCCTCACAAAGGATCCCTTCACTTTAATTAATTATTTTTTCACATTTTTTGTTGAAATATTCACTCTTGCGTATTTCTTAAAAAAGGAACAATGCAATATTGTACATTGTAACGGGGCATATCAAATAAAAGGAGCTATAGCCGGAAGACTTGCTGGCAAAAAGGTAATCTGGCATTTAAACGATACTAAACAACCTTGGTTGGTTCACAAGATATTTTATCATGTAAGTAAGTTGGCCCATGGATTTATCGTTGCGGCAGAAAGTGTTCAGAATTATTATCTGCCCCAAAATCTTAAAGATCGGCCAGTCTCTATTATCCAAGCACCTGTTGATACGGCTTTTCTCAATCCTGACTCTATTGATCCGGCGCCTGATATACTTGCATTAAATGGCCCTAAGATAGTTATAACCGCCAATATTGTACCGGTAAAAGGCCTGGAATATTTTATCGAAATGGCCGCTCATCTAATGGATAAAAACATACGGGCCAATTATATAATAGTAGGAGCGGAATTTAGCAGCCAAAAAAGATATAAGAAAATGATACATAAACTAATAGAAAAATATCATTTAAATAATGTTCATTTTCTAGGACAACGGGCTGATGTCCCGGCCATATTAAGGGCCTCTGATATTTATGTATGCTCTTCAATAAATGAAGCCTCTCCGATATCTGTATGGGAGGCCATGTCCATGGGAAAATCCATCGTATCAACCGATGTTGGAGATGTCGCCAAGTTCATTAAAGAGGGAGAAACTGGCTTTATCGTACCCACTTGCAACGCTGAAAAACTGGCTGAAAAGGTAAAAATTCTTATTGAAAACCCAGAAATGCGCAAAGAGTTTGGCAGACGGGCCAGGGAAACCGCCGTAAGGCACTTGGATATTAAAATTGCTGTCCGAAAACACGAAAATTTTTATCGCCAAATAATAAATGGCTAGAACGACTACGTAGGTCGAATCCTCAAGCAATATTAGGTAAAGATATGAAAAAGATCGTTATTACCGGTGGATGTGGTTTTATAGGTGTCAACCTGATCCGCTTCTTATTAACCAATGACGAGGAAATCTCTATTCGGATATTAGATAATTTATCCGTTGGTCAACCCGAAGACCTGGCCAGGGTGTGCAAATTCAATAGATGGAAAGACGATAACCCCTCCCAGTGGAAGGCCGGGGGGGTCTTCCTAGTAACTGGAGATATTCGTGATTTTGATCTATCCCTCCAAGTATGCCAGGGAGCTGACGTCATAGTTCATTTGGCTGCCAACACAGGGGTCATCCCTTCTATTGAAGATCCCAGGAAAGATTGTGAATTAAACGTCCTTGGAACGTTTAACTACCTGGAGTCTGCAAGGCAACAAGGGGTAGCACGGTTTATTCTTGCCTCCTCTGGCGCGCCTCTGGGGGAACAGATCCCGCCTATTCATGAAGAAATGGTGCCCAGGCCGATTTCTCCATACGGAGCCAGCAAACTATGCGGCGAGGCCTATTGTTCTGCTTTCCATGGCTCCTATGGATTGGAAACAGTATGCCTGCGATTCGGTAATGTCTATGGCCCCTATTCTTATCACAAGGGAAGTGTGGTGGCCAAGTTCATCAAACATCTCCTGGCTGATGAACCGCTGCCCATCTATGGTGATGGCAACCAGACACGGGATTTTATATATGTAGATGACCTTGCCAGGGCGGTATGGCTTTCCATGTCGGCCCCTGACATTGGAGGCCAGGTCTTTCAAATAGCCACACATCGTGAACATACCGTGGCCGAGGTGGCCGAAATGTTAAATGAATTAGCCAGAAATCTCCTGGGCAAAAAAGGCCTCATTATCCATGAAAATGCACGGAAGGGGGAGGTATTGCGCAATTTTTCCGATATTGGTAAGGCAAAAAAACTCCTGGGGTGGGAGCCTCGATGGAACCTGTCCCAGGGGCTAGAAAATACATTCAAATGGTTTGTTGAACAAAAGGGATAAAAGAGATGAAACAGAATGGGGTCAGGAACCTTGGGGAAAGATGTGTATTTGTAACAGGATGCTGCGGCACCATTGGACGGGAACTGGTGCGGCAGCTACTGGAAGAATACAGGGTTGGTGAACTCATCGCCTTTGACAATAACGAAAGCGAGCTTTTTTTCCTGGAACAAAATTTTGCTTCCCATAAAAATGCCCAATTTATCCTGGGAGACGTCAGAGACCGTGATAAGCTTGTACAATGTATGCGCAGGGTAGATTATGTCTTTCACACCGCCGCGTTTAAACACGTAATTCTCTGTGAACGTTCCCCTTTTGAGGCAGTTCAAACCAATATCATGGGTGTCCGAAACATTGTTCATGCCGCGTATGAAAACAGGGTCCGCGTGGTAATCTTTACAAGTTCCGACAAGGCGGTGAATCCAACCAGCGTCATGGGAACCTCCAAGCTTATGGGGGAACGCCTCATGACCGCAGCCAATGCTACTCAACGGGATGGTGGACCTGTCTTTGCCTCGACCCGTTTTGGTAACGTATTAGGGTCCAGGGGCTCGGTTGTGCCGATCTTTCGCGAGCAGATCCGCCGGGGAGGTCCGGTTACCCTAACCCATTCGGATATGACGCGGTTTATCATGAGCATTCGAGAGGCCGTCCGGCTTGTCATAGACTCTCTTTTTTGGGCAAGAGGCGGGGAGGTGTTTATTACCAAGATGCCGGTGTTGCGCATCAAGGACCTGGCCCAGGTGATGATCAACTGCCTGGCCCCCCACTTCGGCCATGATCCAGATCGGATCAAGATCAGGGAAATAGGCATCAAACCAGGCGAAAAAATGTACGAGGAACTCATGAGCGGGGAAGAAACCAGAAGGGCGATGGAACTCCATGACTATTTCGTGGTACTTCCGGCCTTTAGGGGGATTTATCGCAAAATAGAATACCTATACCCTGATATCGTGTCGAACCAGGTAGAGCGTCCCTATATATCTGCCGATGGTCCCTTTATGAACCTCGAAGAAATAAGGGCCTTTCTTGAAAAGAACAATCTCCTGGATGTTGCAACCGATGAGGCCCTGCACCCAGCAGAACGTTATTGGCCCTAACTTCGTATCTACCCAAGCCGGGTTCGAAAGGAGTAAATTTATATGCGGGTATTGATTTTGGGAGGAGATGGCTATCTTGGATGGCCTACAGCAATTTACTTGAGCCGAAAGGGCCATGACGTAGCGGTGGTAGATAATTATTTTCGGCGGCTTGCATGTCATCAGTTGGATGCGGAGCCCCTTATTCCCGTTCCTAATCTCAATCAGCGTGCTCGTCTCTGGAATGAAAAAACAGGATTGACCATTCAAGTTGCAATTGGTGATATTTGCGATTACGTCTTCTTGTGTAAGTGCTTTACTGGAGAGGCGTTTGGTATAAAAGAAGAATGGATACCAGAAGCCATAGTACATTATGCTGAGCAACCATCTGCGCCTTATTCAATGATGGACCATGAAAAGGCCATTTTTACCATTCAAAATAACTTATTAGGCACAGCCAATATCATCCATGCGGTAAATAAATTCAACCCTGATTGCCATATCATTAAATTAGGTACCATGGGTGTTTACGGTACGCCTAATATTGATATCGAAGAAGGCTACCTGGATGTTGAATACAAAGGCCGTAAACACACTTTTCTCTATCCCAAGACACCTGGTTCTCTCTACCATCTTACCAAGGCTCAAGATGGAGACCTTCTCTACTTTTATGCAAGAATGTGGAACATCCGAGTTTCTGACCTGAATCAAGGCCCTGTATATGGATTGGTTACAGACGAATCCAAGCATGATGAAAAATTGATAACTATTTTCAATTATGACGATATATTCGGCACCGTTTTAAACCGTTTTTTAGTCCAAGCTGTAATTGGCCATCCACTTACTGTTTATGGTAAGGGGGGACAGACAAGAGGATATATTGATATTAGAGATACTATAGCTTGCATAGAACTAGCCTTACTTAATCCAGCTCAAGCAGGTGAATACCGCGTCTTTAACCAGATAACGGAGACTTTCAGCGTAAAAGAATTAGCTAACAAAATTGTAGAGGCAGCTCGTGATTTAGGGCTAACAGTTAAAATTAAAGCCATAAAAAATCCAAGGAAAGAAGCCGAAAAACATTATTATAATCCAAAATATTCAGGACTAAAAGACTTAGGATTAACACCACACTTATTAACTCAAGATAAATTGAAAACCATGCTTGAATTCGTATCAAGGCATCAATCACTCATTCATAAAAGGTATATTATGCCTCGTGTAACCTGGGGCTAAACCGAACAACTCGTAAACCGCAGTCTCTAGGAAAAAGATAACGGGGAAAAAGATGTATATTTTAGGAATCAATGCCTACCACGGTGATGCCTCTGCATGCCTTGTGCGTGATGGCAAACTAGTAGCCGCGGCAGAAGAAGAACGCTTCCGCAGGGTCAAGCATTGGGCTGGCTTCCCATCCCAGGCCATCCAATACTGCCTCAAGGAGGCGGGCATCGGTCTTGGGGAAGTGAATCACGTGGCAGTCAACCGTGATCCCAAGGCCAATATCTGGAAAAAGATCGGCTACACCTTGAAAAAACGGCCAGAACTGAAGCTGGTGCTCGACCGCCTGCGCAATGCCAGGGAATGGGCCTCTATCGAAGATGAACTGCACAATGCCTTGCCGGAGGAATCGTTCCGTGGGCGGCTCCACCACGTGGAACACCACCTGTCCCACCTAGCATCTGCATTTTACATCTCACCTCATCAGGAGGCCACCTTGGTATCTGTCGATGGCTTTGGGGATTTTGCCAGCGCAGCCTGGGGCGTGGGTAGAAACGATGAGATAACCATCGATGACAAGATCTATTTCCCCCACTCGCTTGGTATCTTCTACCAGGCCCTGACCCAGTACCTTGGTTTTCCCCATTACGGGGATGAATACAAGATCATGGGGCTTGCCCCCTATGGAAAGCCCAACTTTTTAGATAAGATGCAAAAAATCGTGCATCTTCATCCAGATGGGGCATTCCATCTAGACCTATCGTTCTTCCGCCATCAAAAAGAAAGGATAGATTATGAATGGGAAGGGGGAGCGCCAAGGGTAGGAAGGCTTTTCAGCCCTAAATTGGAGGCATTGCTTGGCCCAGCCAGGCAAAAGGACAGCCCCCTGACCCAACGCCACAGGGACATAGCCCGTTCAGTACAGGCCATGTATGAAAAGGCCTTTTTCCATCTATTGAGTAGGCTGCATGAACGCTATGGCCTGGATGCCTTGTGTCTGGCAGGTGGTTGTGCCATGAATTCCGTTGCAAATGGCAAGATAACCATACACACCCCCTTCAAAAGGGTCTACATACAGGCAGCAGCTGGAGATGCCGGTGGCGCCATTGGCGCGGCCTTTGTAGTATGGCAGGGCCTTGGTGGAAAACGCAATTTTGTAATGGACCATGCCTACTTGGGAACCCACTTCGACAATGAATATATCCAGGCACTACTGGCTGAGAAATCAAACCAGTTGCAGGCCGCAGGCTGCATTATGCAGACAATAGCCGATGAAGAAATGCTGTGCGACAAGGCCGCTTTTGCTATTTCCAAGGGAAAGGTCGTTGGCTGGTTCCAGGGACGTATGGAATGGGGGCCAAGAGCCCTTGGGAACCGATCCATCGTGTGCGATCCGCGCAGGGCAGACATGAAGGATATCTTGAACCTGAAAATCAAACGCAGGGAATCCTTTCGCCCCTTTGCGCCTTCCATTTTGCGGGATCATGTCTCAGATTGGTTTGAGCTGGATGACGATGTGCCTTTCATGATGAAGGTTTTCCAGATCAAGAAGGAAAAGCGAAAAGATATCCCAGCGGTGACTCACGTAGATGGTTCTGGTAGATTGCAAACCGTATATCAACATACCAATTCTAGGTACTACAAATTGATAGAGGCATTCCGCCAAAAGACAGGGATACCTATCGTACTCAACACCTCATTTAATGAAAACGAGCCTATTGTATGTACCCCGCAAGAGGCACTTGATTGCTTCTTACGGACGAAAATGGATATCCTGGTCCTGGAAGATTTCTTCATTGAAAGAAATGGATGAAAATCCTTATCTACGGCACCAACTATTTCCCAGAACTGACCGGCGTTGGGAAATATACCGGAGAAATGGCCGAATGGCTTGCATCCCGTGGACACAGGGTAAGGGTGATTACTGCCCCCCCCTATTATCCGGATTGGCAAGTAGCCAAAGGCTACGCCGCTGGGCGCTATGGCAAGGAACGAATTTCCAACGTAAGCGTCTGGCGATGCCCCCTATGGATTCCTGGAAAACCCACCGGCCTGAAACGACTGCTTCACCTGGCCACTTTTACAATAAGCAGCTTCCCTGTAGTCATGCTACAGGTTGCCTGGTCTCCGGATCTAATAATGGCAATCGAGCCACCCTTTTCCTGCGTACCCCAGGCATGGCTGGCTGCAAAACTTTGTAACGCAAAGACATGGTTACACATACAAGACTTCGAAATAGACGCCGCCTTTGAGTTAGGTCTGCTCACGCAAGGGGGCATTAAACGATCGATAACTGCCATTGAAAGATGGTGGCTTCGCCGCTTTGACCGGGTATCCACCATATCACCCCGCATGATTGATCGATTGGACAACAAAGGGGTCACAAAAAGCAGGCAGGTACTTTTCCCCAACTGGGTTGATACCAGCCAGATACATCCACTAGGCCGCAAGAATGCCTATAGAAAAAAACTCGGCATCCCGGATCATGGAATAGTAGCACTATATTCCGGCAATATGGGACAAAAACAGGGGCTTGAAATCGTAATAGAGGCGGCAAGACGCCTACAGGGTGACAAGAACCTCTGGTTCGTGCTATGCGGACAAGGGGCCTCTTACCAATATTTGCGCGACATGGCCAAAGGATTGAGCAATGTTCATTGGATGCCGCTACAACCAGTCGAACGGTTGAACGAACTATTGAACCTGGCGGATATTCACTTACTTCCCCAGCGGGCCGATGCGGCCGATCTTGTCATGCCATCAAAGCTCACCGGGATGCTGGCCAGCGGACGCCCGGTCCTGGCGACTGCACATGAGAAGACGCAAATAGCAAGGGTACTGAAGGGGTCGGGGGTGATAGTTCGGCCTGGAGACATCGAAAAATTTGCACTTGCACTTAAGGGCCTTGCCAACGATCCAGCGGCCCGGGATGAAATGGGAAAGGTCGCGCGTAGATATGCTGTCGAACATCTTGAACGTAGCGTGGTGCTTTCCCGTTTTGAAGGTGAATTATTGAATTGCATTGAGCAAGAAGGATAGACTGAACGGTCCCACCCAAACCTGCCGAAAGATACGTAGCAGCTCACAGGGTGACACATCTGCTGTATCGCTGCATCTATGTCACCCTGTGAGCAGGTTTGAACCAAGGAGGCCAACACATAATCCCTCCGTGAAGTAGTTGACTATCTCAATCTCAGGGCGGCGGTATCACCGCCGTGGAACGTCTGGATCTGGGCAAAGACGTAATCGCCTACATCGAGTATGCCTACGTCTTCCTTGACGTGCCTGACTTCACTATCCCGGGATTGTTCCTCTTCTACGTGGATCTGCTCAGGCAGATTCGAATCTATCTCCATAAACCTGTGGTCGCATATGAGATCCTTGACCAGGGCCTCGGTGGTATCACTCTCCACTGCAAGATAACCTATAACCTCCCTTGCATGACCGTCCTTCAACCTTTCCTCCTCCTGGAGTGCCGCCGAAAATCCATTGGCGGTCACCTCCCTTTCGCGCACGGTCACGGTCTGACCCCCGTTGAAACTCTGTACCGTCTGAAATACTACCGGGGCGCCTGAAAAGGCACTGGAAAACCTCACACGCTTCCACCTCAGTGTGCAGGAATGCTCGTAGGTCCCTGCCTCCCACACAGTACCGTCAGAAAGAAGGTGCCTGCCTGCCTCAACCACCATGTAGGAAACCGCCTCGTCACCGTGGCGCCCATCCAGATATGTCCACTCCTGAACCCTGATCTCAAAAGAATCCGGGGTCACGTTGCGAAGACGGATTACACACGGCTCACCATCGTTCGAACTCGGAGGACCAACTATGACCACAGGGTCCTGGAACCGGTGACCCAAGCTCACCTTCTTCCAATTGCTATCAATACTGACACTGCCCACCTCGAGCCAATCCTGGGATTGATACCAGTCGGCCCCGGTGCCATTGTCCCCTAAGAATAGGGCAGAATCCCCCCTCAATCTCAGGGCGGCGGTATCACCACCGTGGAACGTCTGGATCTGGGCAAAGACGTAATCGCCTACATCGAGTATGCCTACGTCTTCCTTGACGTGCCTGACTTCACTATCCCGGGATTGTTCCTC
>JAJRZR010000119.1 GCA_024275145.1 Deltaproteobacteria bacterium
TGATTCCTTTAGGGAAAGCAGATCCCTGGCGTTTGCAGTACCGAGGACAACCTTTCCAACGAGGCGTTCCAGATCATAGACCTTCCTGAGTTCCCGCCTTAGCCTGTGCCTTGTTTCCGGTTCTTCCTTGAACACCTCCACGGCATCAAGCCTTCTGTTTATGTCCTTTATATTCTGGAGAGGATATAACATCCATTTCCTGAGCAGCCGTCCACCCATAGGGGTTACCGTGGAATCGATCACCTCCAAGAGGCTCCCGTGTCTTCCATGATCCACCGAATTTGCTACCAACTCCAGGTTGCGCTTGGTAGATTCGTCGATCAGAAGGTGCTCTTTAAGGGAATAAGGGGCTATCCGGACTATGTGATCCGCCCTTCCCTTCTGGGTCTCCAGGGCATAGGACAGGAGGGCGCCTGCCGCACCTATGCCCTGGTTGAGCCCTGCGACACCGAAGCCGTCAAGATTTAAGGTAGAAAAATGCCCTCTAAGTATGTCTTCAGCCGTCTTCTCACCAAATGCTGCATCAGGCCTGAACGTCAGAAAGGCATGACAGACCACTTGTTTCACCTTTGATATCAAATAGGCATCCTTCATGGATTCTGGCAAAAGGATCTCCGAAGGCTCAAGTCTGGATAGCTCTGCCAGGGCACCTTCTTCATTGTCCAATTCGGTCAGCCTGAATTCACCTGTTGAGATATCGAGGTATGAAAGTCCCCATGCCCTTCCTTTTTTACCAGGGAAAAGGGACAGCAAAAAATTATTCTTCTTGGCGCCAAGGCTTCCTTCGGTAGTAATAAGACCGGGAGTCAATATCCTTACCACCTCTCGCCTGACCAAACCCTTAGCCTTCCTCGGGTCTTCCACCTGTTCACAGACCGCGACCCTTTTCCCGGCCTTGACCAATCTGGTAAGATAACTGTCGGCAGTATGTACAGGCACACCGCACATGGGTATGCGTTTATCCTTGTTCCTGTCCCTGGATGTAAGGGTTATCTCCAGGATTCTCGAGGCCTCCACTGCATCTTCAAAGAACATCTCATAAAAGTCACCCATACGGTAAAAGAGGATTGCATCCGGACACGATGCCTTTATCTCTTGATATTGTTTCAACATGGGGGTCGTCTTTGCCGATCCAATGTCCGATTTCCCCTTGTCCTTGCTGGTGCCCGCCATTTGCTACCTCAAATACCAACCCTTGTGCCAGAGGTGGTCTATATGTTATTTCCTTAGATGGGATAATAAAAGGGTTTATCTAGAAGAATTTGCCATGGAATATACACGATATACAATTTAGCGTTAAGAATACAGTTCTTCACGGCGCCTCACCCCAGGGCATTAAAATCTAACCAAACCACAAAAGGATTCAGGGCAAAAGAGGCGCAGGTATACTTTTTGGGTACTTCAATTCCCTGGCAACACAGCAGATGCGGTGAAATTGTGAACCCCTTGCGGCTTCAAGTGCCAAACAAACTTGATTGATTTTCAAGGCACCATTCGAATGAACATCTATCATATCGCAATGCCCATAGCCACTTTAAAGAAAAAATATTCTTACCAGGTACTTGAAGTGCATAATCTGAGATGAAGGCTTAGGTGATTTCAGTGGAAGCATGTGATGCTGCAAGGCCAGCACCTTTCAAAGAGATTCTGAAACGTTTTGAACCTGAATTCAAAAGGATTGAAGCGGCACTCCAACGGCATTTTTCCTCGCATATCTCCTTTGTTAATGAGATCAGTGCACATATCCTGTTTGCCGGCGGCAAGCGCCTGAGACCTCTTCTAACGGTGTGTGCGGCAAGACTATGTGGCAAAGATGGAGACGATCCCTATGAGTTATCTGCTGTGCCAGAATACCTGCACGCTGCAAGCCTGCTCCACGATGACGTTGTAGATGCAGGTCAGATGCGCCGTGGCCGTCCACCTGCCTATAAGATATGGGGCAACAGCCCAGCGGTACTCGTAGGTGACTTCCTCTATGCCAGGGCGATACACCTGGCGAGCAGTTTCGGTGACGTCCGTATAGCCAGGGCTATTTCGGAAACGGTGGCACTTATGTCAGAGGGTGAGATCATCCAATTGCTCCATGCCAAGAACCCAAGATTCGATGAAGAAACATACTTTAAAGTGATTGACAGAAAGACTGCCGCCTTGATTTCCACCTCCTGTAGGATAGGTGCTCTTCTGGGGAATGGCAGTGAACGGAAGGTAGACGCCTTGGCCCGATATGGCCTTTCCTTGGGACAGGCATTCCAAATGATTGATGACGTGCTGGATTACACGGCCGACACCCAGGAACTTGGCAAGGCAGTAGGGACCGACCTTGCCGAGGGCAAGGTTACCCTTCCCATTGTCAAGGCGCTCAAGGAAGCAGGGCCAGGTGCTCGCAAGAGGCTTATTTCCCTGCTAGGCCAGGGTCTTCCTTCAAAGGAAAAATTGGAATGGGTGCGTAACCTTCTGGAAGCTACCGGCGGGATTGCCTATACAAGGCGAAAGGCGGAAGCACTTATAGCATCTGCCTGTCAACATCTTGACATCTTCCCCAAAACCCAAGTAAGAGAATTTATGAAAGGCCTTGCCAGATATGTCCTTGAACGAAAAAAGTAATGGATATCTCTAAAAAAGCAAAAATTTTATTAAAGAGCGAGGTATATGAAAAAACAACCACGGCATCTTATTGATATTTCAAAGATTATTCCTCACTTGCCACAGGGCCATTAGATAAAAGGACAATCTTTAGAGATGCACCCAGATGACCATAAACAAGGGGAAAAGGGGTAAGATGCAAAGCGATCTGCCTGGTTTGTTCAAATCAAGGAAGGCATTGGCAACCATGGCCCTTATCGGAGGGGCCGCTGTTGCAGGGGGCGGTCTCTACGAGATATTCTGCCCACGGGCGACTTGGTTTAATAAGGTAAAGACCCATGGAAGGAGGGACCACAACTCAGTATCCCTGATCTTTGACAGGCAACCAAATGAACTAACACAAAGCTTGTGTAAAAAGATGCACCAGCTCGAGATTCCCGCCACCTTTTTTATCGAAGGCCAAAGGGCAGAAAACCCCGTATACCGATCGACCCTGAAGAGACTTAGTGCCTTCGAGGTGGAGGTGCATGGTCAGGTCTACGACCCACTTATATTCAAGAACCGATCCCTTCTAATGACAAGTTTTTCCAGGGCAATAGAAATTGCCACGGATATCCAGGATCGCAGGCCCCAGTTCCTGCTGCCGCCCTATGGATGGAAAGACCTGAGGCTAATCTCTGCTGCACGGGAAGCCGGCCTAACCGTGATCAATCCGTCGAAAATTATTGGGCTTCCCAATAACTCCCATACGGATCAAATCATGAGGAGCACGAAACACATCGTAGCTGGTGATATAATATTAATAAAGTTCCTTACTAACCGCCGCAATGATGGGGGCTTCTCCGGTGAGGCCCTTGACATGATAGTCGATAGTGTTAGGCAGAAGGGCTTAAGTTTTTGGGGACTAAGCCCATTGCTTGTTTGATATGTCACTACTGATTCTTTACCGTGAAAATGCGCCTTCCATAGGGGCTGAATTTTTATGCCCTTGGGGCGCGGCGTAGAGATACGGGCCGCATGAAGGTTTTGCCTAGAATGAGCCTAGAATTTCCCACCTGTTTTCAACTTGGACAATATCGTTATGCGTTTTGCTGTTAACCATCCTGTTCTTTTCCCATGGCCTGGGCTTTATTACAAGGCCTCCAGCGTTGATATCCTTGTTTTCCTGGACGAGGTCCAATTCCCCAGGGGATTTAACTGGATCAACCATAACAGAATCAAGTCTCCCCGAGGGGTAGAGTGGCTGGTCGTTCCGGTACTCAGGAAGGGCATGGGGCTGGCCAGGATTAACGAGGTCAAATGCTTGCCCGATAGGCGATGGCTACACAAGCAGATGGAAACTATACGTCATTGCTACTCGCATTCTCCATTCTTCGATGAACATTTTACCTTTATTAAACAACTCTATTCCAAAATTCCCCAAAAATTGTTAGATTTTAATTTGCAGACTATAGATTATTGCTTCAAGATATTTGGACTGAAAAAAAACTGGTTGTTATTATCTGATTTAAGTGTAACAGGTGGTGGAACCGAATTGATCATTTCGATAGCCAAGGTCCTTGGTGCCGATACATTTATAGCTCCTGTTGCTGGTAAGGGCCATTATGATGCAGATCTCATGCAAGATTCGGGCATAAAGATACGTTGGCTTAAGTTCGAGTCTCCAATATATCCACAATTATGGGGAGACTTTAAAAAGGACCTTTCATATCTCGACATTATTTTCAATTATGGCCCTTATGCATGGAAGATTGTCAAATCCTTCCAAAGAAGATGATGACATCATCTCCCAGGCACTTACTATTCATACAACTTTAATAAATATTCTCTGCCCAGAGAAAATCTATGGATATATAAGACCGCCAACTATCTTTCTGATGAAATTTCCCCTTGCTATATAATTCAGGCCATAACAAAACAGGCGTTAAAATGAGCAAGCCAGGAAGACACTTCATGATGAACCCAACACTGGGTATGATGCAAGGATATGGCCCGCCCCCGTTATCGAAAAACTGTTTCCCCCAATGCGATTAATGCAGATGTTTTCTATCTTCGCATACTTCTGTCAGTTGTCAAATTTTCTTGCTGCCATCTGCATAATTTACAACTTACATGTGTTGACAAACATAAACAGTTTCTGTATTTCTTAAAAAAACTATAAAGGAGTTTTTTCTATGGTGCAAAGAAAACGAAGTAGGCCCTATACCGCTGACGATGTTGCGTTTGTGCACGAAAACTACGCCCAGATGACTGCCTCTGAAATTGCAGAACATTTAGGTATCAGTAAATTTCAGGTTTCAAAAATCGTCAGTGAATTACGCAAGTATATCGATTTACCCAAGAAGACCGTTAGAAGACCTAATCCTATACTTGTTTACCTTGAAGAAAAAGGTATTCCAATAAAAAAGGTGATTAAAACAAAGGCCACGACAAGTAGGGGAAAGAAAAAGAAAACCTCTTAGCTCCATTTTGTTGTAATAACTAACCAGGGGGTCAATCCCGGAGATGCACTTCAGATGTTGAATAAATAAAATCGTTTAAAAATTACAAGACGTTACAAGCAAATCAGCATCCTCTTTGGTTCACCCAAAAGATGCATCAAACTTATCAACGAAATCATTCAGCATTTGAAGCCACAAGGGGCTCGCAATTTTGCCGAATTTACTGCCTTGTCGGGTACTTGAAGTACACAAGTACGTCTTACGTCTCCTCGCCTTGCATCTTCGACAAATTTGCGAGCTTCATAATCCGGGTTAATTCCAAATTTCCAAGCGGTCGTATATCTGGCATCGCAGTTCCGGGACACAAAAGGCACGGGACAGAGTGTTCTCAAGAGGCCCGAAGAAATTTCTTTCCCCATGACATCTTGATACTGAACAAGACGGTAATTTCCCCAGGGGCCTCTTCATCCCGGTTGGTGCAATTTTAATCTTAGCGAACCGCTTGCTGTCGAAAAACGGCGAAGTCTCCGGGACTATATCGAGACCCTCAAATATCCTAAGGTTTTGGCCGCCAATGAGTGCTTCCGCAATAAATACCGTGTGTTTTCGGCCCACCAATTATCTTTCAACTCCTAACTAGAAAGGGATCTTAGATGGCAAAACAAATAGTTATTGAAAAAGAAGAATGTCTGGGATGCGGCACCTGCGCCGAGTTATGTCCGGATGTATTTGGTCTTGACGAGGATGAGGAAAAGGCCTTTGTTAAAAGAGCCGATGCCGTGGATGAAGACTGCGTCGAGGAGGCGATTTCTTCATGCCCTGCAGAATGTATCAGTATCGAATAAGTCACTGATGAGCACATGGCAGACCCCGCTGACCTGTTCACCATAGCCCCAGCGGGCATCCCTCGCCAGGGCTATAGGCTATAGTGGATCCCCCAAATGAGACAACGTGTTTGGGAAACAGTGGGATAATCTCTGTACAGATACGTGAAAGCCCCAGGGACCCAGGGTGTGAAAATACAGTCCAAGGACAGGGCATATCTTTATTATGGGCAGCATGCATATGACACCGGGACTGATAATAGCCGGCACCCACAGCGGCTGTGGCAAGACTACTGTAACACTGGCCTTGATGGCGGCGCTTAGGAAACGAGGCCTTTCGGTTGCACCCTTCAAGATAGGGCCTGACTTCATAGATCCTGGACATCATGCGCGGATATGCAACCGCCCCAGCCACAACCTAGATGGCTGGATGCTCGAAAAGCAATATATCCAGCACCTATTTTACAAATCCTCTATCGACGCAAATTGCGCCATCATCGAGGGAGTGATGGGCCTATTCGATGGAGCACAGGGTAGCACCCTGGCAGGATCAACCGCTGAGATAGCCTTGTGGCTGGACCTGCCCGTTCTCCTGGTAGTGGATGCCCGAAGTCTTGCTGGAAGCGTAGCTGCATTGGTTCACGGGTACACCTCATTTAAAAAGAATCTCAGATTCGCCGGGGTAATACTCAACAGGGTAGGAAGTAAAAAACATGCCGAAATCCTGATCGAGGCATTGCAGACATTAAAATTGCCATGGATAGGATATCTTGAAAGAGACGATCGAATCAAGGTGCCTTCAAGGCATCTGGGACTCGTGACATCTGAAGATTCCCCTTGGGATGCCAACAAGATACATGCCTTGACCGATTGGCTGGAAAAAGGATGTAACCTGCCTGAGCTGTGGAAAATCTTATCAATCCCAGGCCCTACCTGCCCAGGCACCACTCGATTGGATAACAGGCCAGGCAATCTGCGACATATTCTCCCGGCAAACGGCACGGACATTACAAGGACAAATAAGAAGAGAAAAGGCGCAACCGTAAGGATTGCCGTAGCCATGGATGAGGCCTTTTCTTTTTATTATCAGGACAATCTGGAGCTTCTCCAACAATATGGGGCTGAACTGGCCTATTTTTCACCTATAAGAGACGCAAGGCTCCCCAAGGATATCAGCGGATTATATCTCGGTGGTGGGTATCCTGAGCTTCATGGTAATGCCCTTGGGAAGAACCAGATGCTGATCAAGGAACTTGTCTCTTTTGCGGAAAAAGGAATGCCCATCTACGCGGAATGCGGAGGTATGCTCTATTTGTGCAAACGTATCGTGCCGGCAGACAAGATGGCAGCTCCCCTGGAAATGGCAGGACTCTTTCCCCTTGAAATAAAGATGTATACCAGGCGCAGGGCACTGGGTTACCGAGAGGCTACGGTGAAAGGGGACTTTTTATTAGGACCAACGGGTGCGATTATACGGGGGCATGAATTTCACTATTCTGATATGGGTGAGGCAGAGGCCTCTGCGAGTGGTTACCTGGCTTCATGCCTTCAGGTCAAGGACTCCAACGGAAGACTGATCAACCTGCCTGTCTTACGCTATAAAAACGTCTTTGCAAGCTATCTGCATCTTCACTTTGGAAGCTTTACACCGTCGGCTCAACACCTAGTCCAAAACGCAATGCAATACCAGTCAATGACCCAGGCCTGACAATCCCCACTGACAAGATACCATGAATCCAACCCAGGCAGGCATATCGTGCCTATCTGTATAGGCAAAGCCTTCCCCTACCCGCCCCTCCCCTTATCATTATCGCCTTTCTGCCTCCACCATCATTTTTCAATAGATACAAGCCGATATAAATAACAGGCCAGGGCCTTGAGCAACCGATTCTGCCATGCTGGAACCCTTTTGCCACGGCATGGCCCTTGCATTTTAACCAGGAAAATAGATTTCGAGCCGTATCCTGGACCCACGAATACGGCATCTTACATACAGGCCGCATGGTCCCCCCCGGAACAGGTGGGGGGTAAAAAAACATGCTCTAAGGAAATCGGCTTCATCAAAACAAAAGGCACATTATGGCTACAGCAAACCTGCCAGGGATACCAGAAATCATATCCCCGGGGGCATCGAACATCTCGAACATACCCGTTGAAGCAGTGGATCCATCCCCCGGATTCTCCTTTGAAGATGTCATTAACAGGGTATTTAACAATGGAAAGACCGTTCAAGTCCAGGATGACTCTCTGACAAAACTGCAAGAGGGAAACGACCAGGGACAGATGGATTTCCAGGGTGCATATGCACTGCTCAATGCATTTTACAACCTACTAGCCCAACATGCAGATACTTGCCCAGACATACTGCAAAACGGAATCATCCCAGATCATTCAAATTTCCCAGGTAAAGGGATAGCGACCACGGGGCAGGAAGATAGTTCGCCCGGTGACATAAACAAGGATGCCCTGCCAACGGCCGGCCGGCCTGTGGGGCCGGGGATGTCCACAGTTGCCAAGCCCGTACGGCAAGACAAGGCCGTGGCACTTCTAAAGGCATGGAAGGCCTTGAACAGGGAGGCACTGGCCATCCCATTGGGTAAAGATGCAGATAATGGCAGCCTTACCATGCGGCTGCGGGCGCTTTTCGTGGATGGGTTGCTGGCAAAGGATAATGAAAATACGGGGTCTGTCAAACCTGAAGATACCGGGCAAATAGCACCTTCACAGGCAGAACGGCACCGGGGAAATATGGAGAATCTGTTGCCTCTTGTCAACGATGCACCCCCACACGCCCCATTGGCAGGCGTATCGCCTTTCTCCGCCATAAGGTCCACGGGTCCTGTCAAACAGACCGTGGCAGGTCAGGGGAAAACCATCCCCAATGCCGTAAGGGATCCCGATATTGTTGCCGACAACCATGAAGCCACCAATCCATCCAAACCATCACATACCAGGGCTGTCCCTCCTGCACGGCGGGAATCTTCTCCGCAATCCAGGGGAACGGCATGGCAAGGCAACAACAAACCAGGCGATCCGAAACCGGCTCCCCCCCCTGACGATACTACCGATAAATCCTTGAGGGAGCCAAGGCCCGTGCTGGCAGATGGTCACGAGACAAATAGGCCATCATTTGCTGGTCCCAAAGGCAACACCGAAAAAATCGATGGCCAACATACGAGCCGTCCCTTCAAACATCATGAAGAGGCCGTTAACAGGGCCACCAATCGCAATATCCAGGGCAATTCCATTGAGGAGGACCTGAAGGTTGCCCCAACGCCTGGCCCAAAGGATGACATGGGCCGGAGCACGCCCAGGGAGATCATTGAGACCAAGGTCGATACCGTTTCAACACGAAGTAAGGATAGCAGGGCCAAGGTACCAAATAGTGCCAACGGGACAGTCGGGGCCTACAACCACACCCACGCACCACCTCTAAAGGAAACAAAAGGACAACAGGTACCTGGTGGAGCTGATGTGGCAGGACAGTTGAGCAAAGGTATCTCAGAGGCAGTAAAATCCAACCATGGCCGGCTTGTCCTTCATCTTAATCCACCAGAGCTGGGCTCGGTACAGATAAGGATTGTTGTAAATCACCATAACGAAATAAACGCATCATTCCTGGTCGAGCACCCTGAAACCAGGCATGCGATAGAACAAAATCTGGAGGGGTTGAGGCAGCAACTTACCAATCAAGGCTTTTCCCTTGGCGAGGTAAATGTCGGGTTGGGCTATGGCGGAGGTTTTGGATATCCCGGAGGACAAGACGGAAGGCAGATATTTACTGGTCCAGCCCTTAGCAAGACGATGGAAACCGTGGCAGACAAGCGATCAGGGGCGGAACAGCTTAGGCAGGTTGTTATAACCCGGCCAGGAAGCAGCGTTCACTTGATAGCCTGAAGACGTTGTCTGTGGATACAAAAGGAGCATGACAATGGAAAACGGATTCATAAACAGCCCTGTAACAAGCCAGGACAAGGTGACAGATGGGGTCAAATATGAAAAACCCCAGGACAGGAGCACCCTTGACCGGGAGGATTTCATGAACCTATTCGTAGCCCAACTCCAATATCAGGATCCTATGAACCCCATGGACAGCGAACAAATGGCATCCCAGGTAGCCCAATTCAACATGGTTGATCTAATGTACAAAAACAACGATGCCATCAATAATATGGTAAAGGCCGAAGAATCACGGACGCGAATAGATGCAGTATCAATGATCGGCAAAGACGTGCGTTACGAAGGAAATAAACTACCCGTTGGCCCTGAAGGGCCCTATGCCTTTGAATATGAATTTGATAAGCCAGCGGCTGCCTGCAAAATAACCATCAAGGATGAATCCGGACGCATGATAAAACAGTGGAATGCAGGATTCCAAGGAACTGGGCGTCACAGTTTAAATTGGGATGGTACCGACAGCGCTGGGGATAAGGTCCCAGAGGCCATGTACACCATCAGCATCGAGGCCATGGATGAGCAGGGAAATGATGTGGATGCCAAAACCTGGACTACCGGCCAAGTGGATGCAGTGACCTTCCCTGACAAAGGGCTGCCAAAGCTATCCATAAAGGGCGGCCCAAGGCTGGGATTCGACCAGATTTCCATGGTCGCCAACACCGGTTAAATCCATGGCACCAGGGCATTCTATGCCTGTTCCCGTTTTTTTAAGGATACCTGGTCCTAATATCCTCTCAGGCCGATGACAGGCTTTTGAATTGTTTCAAGCACGGTTCAGGTTCACAGTATTATATATTTCACAAACGATGCATCCGAGGCACTCTTAAGGAAGGCGTATTCCGGATGAAATCGAAAGATATAAAAGTCTTAGACAGACAAGGAGGAAACATATGGCTCTCACCAGCTCTTTGTATTCAGGCGTAAGCGGCCTTGTAAACATGGGGAATGCCATGCAGGTTATAGGTGACAACATCTCCAACACAAACACTACTGGCTTCAAGGCGGCAAGGGCCACCTTCCAGGACATAATGGCCCAATCCATCAATACCGCGCGGGGCGGTTCCCAGGTAGGCAGGGGTTCTGCCATGTCGGATGTGGCACCGCTCTTCATCCAAGGTTCCTTTGAGAGCACCTCTTCGCCTACGGATCTGGCTATAGCCGGGAACGGCTTCTTCATGGTGACTGATCCCAAGGTTGAAAACAGCATATATTTTACCAGGGCGGGACAGTTCCATGTGGACAAGTTGGGATATCTGGTCAACCCTGCAGGCCTAAGGGTCCAGGGATGGGGGATGGAGACACAACCTGACGGCAGCGCAGAGATCGTTGGAGCGATAAAGGACGTTCAGTTGACTACTACATCACCACCGGTGGCCACCTCACAGTCTACTATCGCGGTGAACCTGGACAGCCGGATATCCAGCCCGGTGGATGCAAGAAGCCTTGAAACCGCCTGGGTGCAGAAAAA
>JAJRZR010000120.1 GCA_024275145.1 Deltaproteobacteria bacterium
AAACTGCGGCAGGTGATCGTTCGGGCAAATGGCCATGACAAACCGTTCTTTCTAATCTCCAATGACTTCACCACTCCCGTGGAGTTGCTGGTAGGCAACTACGCCCGCCGCTGGCGCGTAGAAAATGTGATTGCCGAGGCCGTCAAATTCTTCAACCTCAATACGCTCTCCTCTCCCATCTTGATCAAGGTCCACTTCGATGTCATCATGACCATGATCGCCGACACCCTCTACAGCATGCTTGCTCAGAAGCTCCGCGGCTTTGAGAACTGCAATGCCTCCAAGATCCACCGCCACTTTATCCGAGGCAAAGGCAAAGTAACCTCCGACGGCCAAAAGATCACCGTCATCTACCCTCGAAGAGCCCATAACCCCATCTTGCGAGCGGTGCCCTGGCACAGGCTGCCCCAGTCCCTTTCATGGCTTGATGCCGTCGGCCTGGAGTTGCGTTTCAAATGATGGAAGAATCCCCTCCGGAATCTTATACGAATGTGACGGTTAAACCGGCGCGAAAATCAGGGCTCATGAAGAACTCGCCGGGCTTCCTCGGCGCGGCGGGTCAGTTTCTCGATCCGCGCCACGATCCGGCGTTGTTCGTCCAGGGGCGGAACGGGGATTTCAACAGCCTTTAATTGACTCTTTTTGATCGCGGTAAAGCTCCCGCCTTGGTCACAGACAGAACTTGCGATATCCTTTTCTATTGCACGAAGGGCATACAATAAAAAACGTGGTAACACATTCTCCTTGCAGCGAATGGCAGCGAGTCCTCGCCCAATACAGCAACGCACGTTAGCCAAATTTGTTGGCCCAACAGGCGCTCTTACCGAAATTACAACATCGTCTTTTTCAGCAATTCGGGTTGGTTCCGAGCAATATTTCTTTGGCGTAGGAAACATTTTGCCGAATTCTGCTTTGCCTCGGAAAAAAGGTAATCCCTTTTTTTCGAGATTATAAGTTTTGGAAGGGGGAGACTGCCCCATTATAATTTTGAAGTAATTCTCATCTCCGAGCTTTTTGTATTTCCAGCCAATTTGGTTGTTCTTGTTCATTCTCCATTCCCCCCTTTCCGCAACTCCCGCATCTCTCCACTCAGCTCCGCTTCGATTTCTTCCACGGTCGGCAGACTGGACTTCAGATCATCGGGCAGGGCGCGGGTGAGTTCGTATTCGGATACGCCGATGGGCTTTCGAATGTCCCGCAGGGCGTATTCGGCAAGCACCCGGTCGTTTTCCTGGCAGAGGATCAGGCCAATGGTGGGCTGGTCGGTTTCGTGTTTGAGTATGTCGTCCACCACCGAGCAGTAAAAGTTCATCTTACCCGCGTATTCCGGTCTGAATTCTCCTTTCTTGAGTTCGATCACCACAAAGCAGCGCAGGTTCAGGTGATAAAAGAGCAGGTCAATGTAAAAGTCCTTGTCGCCGACTTCGATGTGATACTGCCTGCCGACGAAAGCAAAACCGCGTCCCAGCTCCAAAAGAAATTTTTCAAGGTGCTTGACCAATTCCGTTTCCAGTTCCCGCTCCTGGAACGCTTCCGTCAGGGTCAGAAAGTCGAAGATATAGGGGTCCTTCAGGGCTTGGCGCGCCAGATCGGATTGGGGGTCAGGCAGGCGTTTTCCAAAATTGGTCACTGCCGCACCCTGCCGATCAAAGGCATTGCTCTTGATCATCAGTCCCAGGACATTCCTGCTCCATCCCTGTTCGATGGTTTGGCGCATGTACCAAAGGCGAACAGGAAGGTCTTTTATCTTCTCCGTAAGAAGGATATGGTGTCCCCAGGGAATTTTTGCAACGAGTTGCTGCAAATTTCCGTAAGTTTTGCTGTCTGGTAATTGTGCCACAGGCTGTGGCACTTTTTCGATCCGCTCATTTTCACCAGTCGGCAGTTGTGCCACGGCTTGTGGCACATTCGTGGAAAGCAAAGGATATTCCCTGTAAAAGGCAATCATCCGTTTCAGGTTCCGCTCGGAAAACCTTTTATCTCCGGTAATTCGTTTCGAATATCCCGTGAGAGCTTTGGAATGACCTTGGCGCCCCAGCCTTCGCGCTGCTGTCGTTCGTGAATCATCCTGCCGATATCCCAGTACATCAAAATCATTTCCGCATTAGCGGACAGGGTTGCCTTGACCTGTGCCCGCAGAATACGGTCCTTGATTTGCGTCAGCAGTTGACTGTATTGAATCAATTCTCCGCTCATTCCCCATCCCCTTTTTCCAGCAACTCCCGCATCTCCTGAATCAACTTCAGGATGCGTTCCTCCTTGGCGGCAACAGAAGCGAGGATCTCTTCCGGTTCGGGATATTCCACGGTCCTTGGCTTGATCAACTCCAGGCCGGAAAGGGTCATGTTGTAGCCGTTGTCAATGATCTTCCTGGCCGGGACCAGCCAGGCGCGGCCTTCTTCGGTTTCACGCTTGGGCCACATGCGGAGAAGGTCCGGGAAATCATTTCTGTACTGCGGCCCGAACTTGCGCGCCTTCTTGAGCGAAGAACCGTCGCCCTCGACATTGAAGAACCAGACGTTTTCCGTCGGTCGGCCGGTATTCCTGAAGACGAAAAAGCAGGTGGGGTTGGGGGTGTACGGCTCGAACATTCCCTTGGGCAGCATGACCACGGCCTGCAGGTCGAATTCCTTGAGCAGGCGTTCCTTTACCGTAATGTGGCTGTTGGTATCGCCAAAGAGAATGCCGTTGGGAAAGATGATCCCGGCAGTGCCGCCCGGGCGCAGGCTCCTCAAGGCGTGGGCGAGAAAGAGCACGTACTTGTCGCCCTTTTCGATCCTGAGCGACCGCTTGGCGTCGCCTCGGGAACCGGAGAAAGGGGGATTTTCAAGGATGTAATCGAACTGGACCTCGTCCCACTTGTCCTCGCTGCCGCAGATGGAGTCGCGTTGGATGATGGGCGACCGGTCGAACCCATGCAGCACCGCATTCATGGCGGCCATGCGCAGGATATCCTGGTCGCCGTCAAAGCCGTGAAAGGTTCCCTTTTGCAGGAAATCCCACTGGGCGCGGGTGAGCTTGTCGCCGATGCCGATCTTGCGTGTAAGACCGTCCGGGCCGGTCTTTTCAAAGATAAACTCCGGCCTGGTGTTGGCCAGCAGAATGTGCTCATAGGCGGCAATGAGAAAGCCGCCGCTTCCGCAGGCCGGATCACAGACCGTGCCGCCGATTTGCGGATCGACCATCCGGACGATCACCCGTATCAGGTGGCGGGGCGTGCGGAACTGGGCCGCCTTTTTCTGCCCGCCAAGTTCGCTGGCCAGATATTCAAACAGGTCGCCCTTGACGTCGGCGTCCATGCCCAGGAACGAGAGAGGTGCTATGATATCCACGGCCCGGCGGAGAGCCGCGCCGGAGGGGATGACCACCGAGGCGTTGCGGAACACGGCCCGCGCACCCTGGGATAATTTTGGATGTTTCGCCAGCAGGGGCAGGGTGTCGCGCAGGGTGCGCAGCATGCGCTCGTTGTCCGGATCGGAGGCAAGACGGCTCCAGCGCAGAACGTTGAAATCAAGTTCTTCGCCATCAACCTCGAATTTGCCGAAAAGTGAACGAGGCTTGCCGTTGCCTGCCGCTTTCTGCTCGGCGTCCATTTCCTCCAGCATCTTGAGAAAGAGCAGATAGGAAATCTTGGTAACATAGGTGATGGGGTTGGTGACATTGTTGTCCCACATCACCTTGCAAAGGGATTTGAGCGTGTTTTGTACGTGGGCGCTGTCCATGTGTATTTACTCTGGATTGGGAATATATTGGCGCCATCCAGAGAGAGAAGGACTCTGTGGATAATAAAGAGTGTAGAGAATCGGCCTGGTTTGGTGCGGTTGCCTACAAGGTTATAGACCCATTAGAAATAGCGTTCCGGTATGAGGCATTTGACGATGACATAGCCGGCGATCAGGATGGGCATTTAGAAAATAGATATAGCCTGGGGTTTATCTATACCTTCTATGAGAAAGACAGTCTTGCGGCCAACCTTATGGCTGAATATCGTCGCAGTGATTATGAAAAGACTGCAGGAAGCGTCGCTGAGGACAGTTTATATGAAGTCCGGAGCACGCGAGATGAGACAGGCTGAGCTGTGAAGTTTTTCTCTCTATATTTTCTAAATGGGAAAATCAGTTATGTGTCTCTAAGAACATGAAATGAGAGTTCAGGAGTTCGTGAGATGCACAACTTAGAAATCCATTCGAAATATACCGCAACCTTGAGTTCTTTATGGATACGATAGCTAAAACTGGAATAAGGTAAGCCTCACGCGATTTTCTTTGCACTGGACTTTCCGTGCATAATCAATCTTTATCCAGCCTGCACAGGCCCCGGTGGATGCGCCGGAGACTGTTGTTTCTCCATTGACAAAAGTGCCTTACTAATGTAGTGTTCAAATTTTAAAGGTGCAATAAGAAATTGCGCTTCTAAAATAAGAAACTATCTTAATCTAACAACAAGCCAAGAAGGCTCGACCGGATCGAAATCCGGGGCGGACTTCTTGGCTTTCTTTATTGGGTCTCCACGGGTGAAAGGGGGTGGTTTTTGTATTCAATTGTATTCAGGAATTTAGATCTTCTTGATACAATATGGAAATCGGAGGCTCCGATGCCTCATTAATGAAAGGAGGATTTCCATGCATATGGCAGACGCATTGATCTCTCCTGCCGTGGGCGGCACCATGTGGGCTGCTACGGCGGGTCTGATCGGCTATTGTTCCAAGAAAGTCAAAGAAGAGCTTGATGACCGCAAGATACCGCTCATGGGGGTCTTGGGGGCCTTTATTTTTGCTGCCCAGATGATCAATTTCACCATTCCGGGCACGGGTTCCAGCGGCCACCTGGGTGGTGGCATGATCCTTACCATTTTGCTTGGCCCTTATGCCGCCTTTCTTACCATGGCCTCGGTATTGACGATTCAGGCCTTATTCTTTGCAGACGGAGGCCTCCTGGCTCTGGGTTGTAACATCTTTAATCTTGGATTCTTCCCCTGTTTCATTGCTTACCCATTTATTTACAAAAAAATCGTCGGGAATCAGCCTACCCGTCGCAAGATCCTTATCGGTGCAACTTTGGCTGCTGTTGTGGGTCTTCAAATGGGGGCCTTTGGGGTCGTGCTTGAGACCGTTTTTTCCGGTATTTCCGAACTCCCCTTTGGCACCTTTGTTCTCCTAATGCAGCCCATTCACCTGGCCATCGGAATTGTTGAAGGCTTGGTGACTGCTGCGGTGGTGGTCTTTGTCTGGAGGGCACGGCCGGAAATTCTTGAAAAGGCGGCTGTCTCTGCCCCTCTTGGTGAGCTTTCCATCAAAAACATCCTTGTGGGACTTCTGGTGGTTACGGTTATTACCGGCGGTGCCCTCTCCTGGTTCGCTTCAACATATCCGGACGGATTGGAATGGTCCATGTTCCACACCGCAGGCACGGAGGAACTTGAAGAGCCTGAAAAGGGGCTTCATACCTCACTTGCCGAGATTCAGGAAAAAACAGCTTTTTTGCCTGATTACGGTTTTAGAGAGGCCGAAACAGAGGTGGCCGTGGAGGGCGAAGCCTGGCCTGCCATTGACTCAGGCACCACGGTTTCGGGCCTCATAGGGGGAGTGCTGACCCTGGCCATGGTGGCTTTGCTCGGTTTTGCTCTGAAAAAGCGGGATAAAACAGCTTGATGCATAGCACATTTGCTTTTGCTTCCCATTATTCGTTTCGACATAAATAGTTTGCGGCAGGGGTGAGCCAATCCCCCTGCCGATGTCTTTTTAGCTTGGTCCTTCATGACAAAAATCGAATCGACATTTTTCGATATCGGCTACATGGATAGACTCTCCACTCAGGAGACTCCCATCCATCGACTGGACCCCCGAGCCAAACTCCTGACCACCCTGATATTTATTGTTGTGGTGGTCTCCTTTGACAAGCATGAAATTTCAGGGCTTGTTCCCTTTTTTGTCTATCCGGTGGTCATGATCGCCCTTGGTAACCTGCCGCTCGTCTATCTTCTAAAAAAGATATTACTGGTAGCCCCCTTTGCCTTCTTGATCGGAATATTCAATCCCCTGCTGGACAGGGAACTCCTCATACACCTAGGGCCGGTCGGAATTTCCGGGGGCTGGATCTCCTTTGCATCGATCATGATACGTTTCACCCTCACCGTGGGTGCGACCCTGATCCTGATCGCCAGCACCGGCTTCAATGCGGTCTGTATGGCCCTTGAAAAGATAGGTGGTCCCCGTGTCTTTGCAATTCAGCTTCTTTTTTTGTATCGCTACCTTTTCGTCCTGGTTGATGAGGCCTTCCGCTTGGTACGGGCCAGGTCGCTCCGTTCCTTTGGTGGAAGGGGGATGGGGATCAAGGCCTTTGGGTCTCTGGTTGGACATCTTCTTTTACGTACCCTGGATCGTGCGCAGCGCATCCACCTGGCCATGCTAAGTCGTGGTTTTGATGGAAAGATTCGACTTATGCGTCCATCAAAAATGCAAATCGCCGATATCTGCTTTATCCTGGGATGGTCAACCCTCTTCGTCCTTATGAGACTGTACAATATTCCACAATTTATAGGAAAACTTGTTGCAGGGCTTGTTCAATGAGTCACCATATAATCGAAGTTAACAATCTTCAATACACCTATCCGGACGGGACCCGGGCATTACGGGGCGTCTCCTTCCGGATCGTCCATGGAGCATCTGTGGCCATTGTGGGGGCCAACGGGGCTGGAAAATCCACGCTCCTTCTCCATCTTAACGGCTACCTTAATCCTACGGATGGGTCAGTGCGTATCGGTGACCTGCCGGTGACAAAAAAGACCCTAAAGTATGTGCGACGTACCGTCGGAATGGTCTTTCAGGACCCTGACGACCAGCTTTTCATGCCGACGGTTTACGATGACGTTGCTTTTGGCCCCCTGAACCTGGGTCTTGGCCCTGAAGATGTGGATACGCGGGTCATGAACGCGCTTTCTATAGTTGCAGCCTCCCATTTAAAGAATCGTCCTCCTTACAAGCTTTCTGGGGGAGAAAAGCGATCCGTATCCATTGCCTCGGTCCTTTCCATGTCCCCTGATATCCTGGTTATGGATGAACCGACCTCTGATCTTGACCCCAAAACCAGACGCGAATTAATCGAGCTTCTCAAAACGTTTGAACACACCAAAATCATTGCCACTCACGACCTGGACATGGTTCTTGACCTGTGCGAACGGACCATTATCCTTCACAAAGGCCAGATAACGGCTGATGGTCCCACCGTGGAAATATTCCAAAATGAAGCGCTTCTGGCCGAAAGCCGTCTTGAACAGCCCTTACGCATGCAAAGCTGTCCTGTTTGCTGCAGATCAACGTAGATAAAATCCTTCTTGTCTGAAATGCCGGTTTACACCGTTAGAAAAGGCCCGTGTGAACTTCTCACGGGGTTTACTTCAGCATAGGAAGCAATATCCAGGAGCACGCCTTCGGCATAGGTCTGGCGGGTGATGATGCCGTTTTGTCCCATCTGCCCAAGCGTGGCGATGCGCACGCGGTAGTTCGTGCTGTTGGTGAGAAGCACCACCGCGTAGCTGGTGTTCGCCTCGGCGTAGAAGGGATCGTCGAAGGTGATTTTGGTTTCCCCGCCCAGGTTGGTCTCGTCGGGAGAGACCTCCTTCTCGGTCAGCACCACTTCGTTGGGAAGGCCGGTGGATTGCCTCCGACCATCTAGTCGACGCCGTCGTCCACGTAGGAGTTGACTCCGGCCGCGACCTCCTTGCGTGAGGTCTTGGCCGGATCGTAGGTCAGCCCGCCCCAGGTTCCTGCTTGATATGGCCATTGGGGGCTAAAGAAGATTATCAGACAACCGGCGTTCCTGCAAAAACTAGGACTGCTATTGGGGTGTTAGGCAAGGCTGATGCCAACCGTCATTGCTAACCCCTGATGGCCACCCAAAATACCCCACCTGTGGCCACCTGATAATACCCAACCCATCAAGATTGATTTTCCAGTAGGGATTGCTGAAAACGGCGACAGAACGTAGATCCGTCCCATTTGTATAGTTTGCAGATGGGGGGAAGGAAGGATGAACGTTTTGAAGTCGCATTTAAGAATAATGATCAGAACTTTGCTGGACAAGGGCGTCAGTCAGCGGGAGATCCAGCGTAAGACTGGGATTAATCGGCGGACCATCCGGAGATACGGTCAATTGTATGATCAGGTGCCGGCTGAAGACGAAGCCCATTCAAACTACCCCACCTTGGAGGGGGTGGCCACCGGGTCGGGTACCGAAGCTGGCCAAAATACCCCACCCCGGCCACCGGCTCTGGCAGAAGGCCCACCGAAGCATGCTCGTTCAGCCTGTGAGCCGTATCGGGAGTGGATCGAGGAGCAGGTGCGGCTTGGGCGAAACGCCATGGCCATTTACCAGGATCTGGTGGAGGGGTGGGGTTTTGGGCACCGCTACAATAGCGTGAAGCGGTTTGTGCGGGGTCTCAAGCGAAAAGACCCCCGGCAGTATGACCGGTTGGAGTTTCTGCCAGGAGAGGAGGCGCAGGTTGACTATGGCACAGGTGCTCCCACACTGCCTGCCGGTGGTGGCAGGCGGTATCGGCGGCCGCGGCTTTTCATCATGACGCTGAAGTACTCCGGGCGAGCCTTCCGCAAAGTGGTGTGGACATGAGCCAGGAGACGTGGTGCCGGCTGCACGAGGAAGTGTTTCGTTATCTTGGGGGCTGTCCCCAATATGTCTGTCTGGATTATGTTCCGCGGAACATATGGATATGGGCGGTGATCCAGCTTTGGAGATCCTCCCCAGGGAAGGCTTCGGCATAGGTGTAGTTGCTGGCTCCCAGCACAGCGATGAACAGGTGGGCCTCTGAGACCTCCCGTAGATAGCCTGGCTCTTGAGCCCCCTGAGGATCTGCTTCCTTGCGCCGGGAATAACTTCAGAAATACGTAATGCTCCCGTCGCGTACATCCACGTGAATGAAGCCCTTGTCGGGATAAAGACCGATCCCGCCGTTTCGGAAAGCCTCCACCTCTTCAGCCAGACGGTACATCTCGAC
>JAJRZR010000008.1 GCA_024275145.1 Deltaproteobacteria bacterium
AAGCATTTTATTCCTGTGCATCAGATGGATGTGGTTGCCGGCTTCAGCCATGAAACCATCAATTATATCCTTGGCGGAAGGTTCAGGGCCTCCTACAAACCCCTGAACGACAATATCGTAAACGGCAGGATAAGGGGTGTAGCCGCCATAGTGGGCTGTGACAACTACAAGGTCATGGAGGAGGTTCATATAGATCTGGCCAAGGAGCTTATAGCCAACGACGTACTCGTCCTTGTCACAGGATGCGCAGCCACCGGTATGGGAAGGGCGGGTCTTCTTTCCCCAGAGGCCATGGAGATGGCGGGAGATGGGCTAAAGGAGGTCCTTGAGGCCGTAGGGTGTCCACCAGTGCTCCATATGGGCTCTTGTGTAGACAACAGCCGCCTGCTCATAGCCGCTACCGAGATGGTACATACAGGTGGACTGGGCGACGATATCAGTGATCTTCCCATGGCCGGATGTGCTCCACAGTGGATGAGTGAGAAGGCGGTTTCCATCGGACAGTACTTCGTATCCAGTGGTGCCTATGTGGTCTTCGGACCAAGCTTCCCAACTACTGGTTCCAAGGTGGTCACGAATTTCTGCTTCAAGGAGATGCAGAATCTCTATGGTGGTATGTGGGATCTTGCCCAGACATCAAACGATTTCGCCAATAAGATGATCGACAGAATAAATGCCAAGCGTTCTGCCTTGGGCCTTGACAAGAAGAAGGAGCGCGTGCTGTTTGACATGGCCATGAGACGCGAACTTGGCTCCGGTATTCCCGGGGTCGGGTGCAAGCCGGGAGGCGCAGGTTAAGGCATGACCGGGACAGCAACGGGTCTCTAAACCTTATGCGGCCCGTCCCCTTGGCGTTGCATCCCTGGGGTATGAAAAAATACGGCCCAGGAGCAGGATGTTGTTTTCATGGTAAAGGTTAAGGGAATCATCAGCCAGTATCTGTCCAATGGATGGATGCGAGTCAACAATTGGAGTTAGATAATGAGCCAGTACGGTGCAATATTGGTGCTTGGCGGAGGGGTTGCAGGGGTCCAGACGGCCCTGGATCTTTCCGAACTTGGCTACTACGTTTATCTGGTGGAGAAGAAGGCCTCAGTTGGCGGGGTCATGGCCCAGCTGGACAAGACCTTCCCCACCAATGATTGTTCCTTGTGAATCCTTGCGCCAAAGTTGGTTGAGGCCGGTCGGTCTCCAAATATCGAAATACTGAGCAACGCAAGGCTTGAGGCCCTCGAGGGTAAACCTGGACAGTTTGTGGCAAGGGTGTATCAGGAGCCCAGGTTCATAGACGAGGATAAGTGCACCGCCTGCGGTATGTGCACGATGTATTGTCCAAGGCCGGTGGTTGACACCTATAATGAGCGGCTGGAGGTTACAAGGGCGCCTCATATAGATTATGCCCAGGCGATACCATCGAGCTATTACATAGATGCCAAGGCCTGTTTGAGAGTCAACTATGAAACATGTAACCTGTGCGCCCAGACCTGTACGGCAAAGGCGATAGATTTTTCGCAAAAGCCCAGGGAACATGCGCTTGAGGTTGGAGCAGTGGTACTTGCGCCTGGTTTTGGCAGGGTGGATGTCTCTGTCCTGGAGAGGTTCGGCTATGGCCGTTATCCCGATGTGCTAACCAGCTACGAGTTCGAGCGCCTTACGTGTGCATCCGGTCCGACGGAAGGCCATATAGTCCGTCCTTCTGACAACAAAACGCCAAGAAAGATCGCCTTCCTCCAATGTATCGGCTCAAGGGATGAAACATGCGGGAATGGCTATTGCTCCACTGTGTGCTGCATGTACGCCATCAAGGAGGCCTCCGTTGCCAAGGAACACGAACCGGATCTGGATATTTCGCTGTTTTTCATGGACGTCAGGACCCAGGGAAAAGGCTTTGACGAGGCGCGCCAGCGCGCCCAGGAGAAATACGGCCTGCACGTGATCAGGGCGAGGGTTCCCAGGGTGGAGCAGGTGGACGGGATGCTGGCCCTGACCTGGACTACCGACGATGGCCGTTCGCATTCCGGCCTCTTTGATATGGTGGTTTTGTCAGTGGGCCTGGATTCACCTGAGGATGCCCGGGCAATCGCTGAGATGGCAGATATCGAGCTTAATCATTACGACTTTTGCAAGACTACCGCGGGGACCCCTCTTGCCACCACAAGAGAGGGGGTTTACGTGGCCGGGGCATTCCAGGGGCCAAAGGACATTCCGGAAAGCGTTACCCAGGCATCAGGTGTTGCTGCCATGGCCAGTGAGCTTCTGGCAGAGAGCCGGAACACCTGTACCATCAGCGTGACGTATCCTGAAGAGGACAAGGCGATCGCGGCGGAAGAGCCAAGGATCGGGGTGTTTGTCTGCCACTGCGGTGTGAATATAGCTGGTACCGTGGACGTAAAGGCGGTTAGGGACTATGCCGGTTCCCTCCCAGGGGTGGTGCTGTACGAGGACACCCTCTATTCCTGTTCACAGGATGCACTCAAGGGCATTGCCGAAAAAATAAAGGAAAACAGGCTCAATAGGGTTGTCATTGCTGCATGTTCCCCCAGGACCCACGAACCCCTATTCCAGGAGACCCTGAGGTCCATTGGGTTGAACCCCGCCCTTATAGAGATGGCAAATATCAGGGATCAATGTGCCTGGGTTCATTCCCAGGAGCCAGAGGCCGCTACCGAGAAATCAAAGGATCTGGTGCGCATGGCTGTAGCCAAGGCAAGGCTTCTTGAGCCCCTTGCCCAGCCGACAGTGGATGTTACGCCGAATGCACTGGTTATAGGCGGAGGTGCTGCCGGAATGACAGCGGCCATAAGTATTGCCGACCAGGGATACAGGTGTGTACTCGTAGAAAAGGGCAGGCGGCTTGGCGGGAACCTCAGCAGGCTTGCCTGGACCTTGGACGGACAGGATGCGGTATCGGTATTGAGAAATTTGAGAAAGAAGGTCGAGGAGCATCCCAATATAGATGTCCAGCTTGAGTCACAGGTGGAATCCATCTCCGGTTATGTTGGGAACTTTACCACTACCATCAATTCCAGGGGCAAGACCAGGGTGGTAAATCACGGTGTCGCCGTTCTTGCAACCGGGGCCAGGGAATATAACCCCTCGGGATACCTCTACGGTGAGAACAACCGGGTCATGACCCAACTCGAACTGGAAGAAAAGCTTAAACGTGGCAAGGCGTTCCTCAAGAATGCCAGGAACGTGGTCATGATTCAATGTGTGGGCAGCCGTGGAGAGGATCTCAAGCATTGCAGTCGGCTTTGTTGCTCCCAGGCCATTAAGAACGCCCTGATGATAAAGAAACACAGCCCGGATACCAATATCTATATATTTTTCCGTGACATACGTACATACGGCTTCCATGAAGACCTTTACAGGAAGGCCAGGGAAAAGGGAATAGTCTTCCTTCGCTACATGCCGGACAGGAGGCCAGAGGTCACCAAGCGTGGCAGGGGGATTGTGGTAAAAGGCTTCGATCGCCTGATGGGCGAAGACATAGAGATCCCGGCAAGCCTGGTTGTCCTTTCAACCGGGATAGCACCAGGGGACAATACCGGGCTGGCTAAGGTAATCAAGGCCCCCCTGACCTCCGATGGCTTTTTCCTGGAGGCCCATGCGAAACTCAGACCGGTAGAGATCGCGGTGGATGGGTTCTATCTTTGCGGACTCGCACACGGGCCCAAGTCGCTGGATGAATCCATTGCACAGGCCAAGGCCGCAGCGGCTAAGGCGGTGATTCCCCTTGCCAAGGGCAAGGTAGCAGTAGCCCCCATAGTCTCTCGGGTAGACCATAAGACATGTATAGGCTGCGGGATCTGTGAAAGCCTGTGTCCGTTCAACGCCATACGGCTCGTCAAGGTGGACAAGAGGCGCAAGGCCCAAACCATCACTGCTTCGTGTAAGGGCTGCGGTATATGTGCCTCCCACTGTCCGACCCTTGCGATTACCATGGGGGGCTTTACCGATCAGGAGATCCTTGCCCAGATCCATGCCTTTTCCGGCGGGAAGTGTAAAGATGAGGCATAGTCCATGAGCCAAGAAAAAGCAAACTTGAAGGAGAATGAAATGACCCGGGAGGGCTTCGATCCACATATCTTGGGATTTTTTTGTCACTGGTGCTGTTACGCAGCGGCTGATTCGGCAGGGGTGTCAAGGTACCAGTATCCACCTAATGTCAGGGTCATAAGGGTGATGTGCACCGGTCGCATAGACGTGCGGTTCGTGCTTGAGGCCTTCAGGTGTGGTGCCGACGGGGTCTTCACCGGTGGGTGACACCTAGGTGAATGTCATTACCAGTCTGGTAATTACGAAGCCATGATAGTTGCAGAAACCTGTCGCCA
>JAJRZR010000009.1 GCA_024275145.1 Deltaproteobacteria bacterium
CAGAACTCGGCTATCAATCGTTCCAGTGCCCGCAGTACCGGGTCTTCCTTGACCCGGCTGAAACGCTCATGTAGCTCTTGCAGTTTCTGGTTGAGGGATTTTTCACCCGGCAGCCTTACCGGGTGGCCCTCTACGGTAACCGTCTGGATGCCGGCTTTCGCGAGACGGAGCAGGAGTGTGTCCGTCAGCACCGTACCAGGGCCGCAAAGGACCTGCCCTTCAGGGGTCGATGCCTCCTTGGCCAACTTCATACCAGCGGTGGCAAGTTTTATGGGCAGACGTTGCATAATGCCCTTTTAGATTTCTGGCCAATCCCCGATCTTACCCAGGGTCAGCTCCAGGTTGTAGGCGACCTTGAAGATCGTCTCTTCCTGGAAATGGCCGGCCATAAGCTGCATCCCTATAGGCAGGCCTTCTTTGCTGATGCCGCAGGGTACCGATATGCTAGGGATCCCCGCAAGATTTACCGGTATGGTAAATATGTCTGAGAGGTACATCTGCAATGGATCATCCTTCTTTTCACCAAGTTCAAAGGCAGGTGTGGGGGCCACCGGGGCGGCTATGCAGTCACATCTTGCGAAGGCATCCTGGAAATCCCTGGTGATAAGGGTCCTGACCTTGGATGCCTTTTTGTAATATGCATCATAATAGCCAGCTGACAGGCAGTAGGTTCCCACCATGATACGGCGTTTCACCTCTGGACCAAATCCTGCGGAGCGGGTCCTGGTATACATCTCCAGGAGGTCCCGGTAGCCTTCTGCCCTGAAACCGTATTTTACCCCGTCATACCTTGACAGGTTTGAGGAGGCCTCGGCTGGTGCGATGATATAATAGGTGGCTACCGCAAATTCCGTGTGTGGCAGGTTTATGTCTATTATTTCAGCACCTTGTTCCTTAAGGGTGGAAACTCCGTTACGTATGGCCTCTTCCACCTCAGGGTCCATGCCGGGGATGAAATATTCCTCCGGTACCCCTATCCTGAGCCCCTTTAGGCCCTCTTTCAGCGAGCCGATATAGCTTGGTACCTGTTTGTTCACGGATGTGGAATCCTTGGGATCATACCCTGAAGCGGCTTCCAGCAGGATAGCACAGTCGGTGACATCCCTTGCAATGGGGCCTATCTGATCCAGGGAAGAGGCAAAGGCGATCAGGCCGAACCTCGACACCCTGCCATATGTCGGTTTTATCCCTACTACCCCGCAGTGGGAGGCCGGTTGGCGTATCGACCCACCTGTGTCGGAGCCGAAGGAGCCTGCACAGGTTCTGGCCGCCACCGATGCGGCCGACCCCCCGCTCGACCCGCCTGGTATACGTTTGAGATCCCATGGATTGTGTGTGGGGAAAAAAGCGGAATTCTCTGTGGATGAGCCCATTGCGAATTCATCCATATTGAGTTTGCCTAAAATTACCGCATGTTGGCCGTTCAGCCTTTCCATCAAGGTGGCATTGTACGGTGGTATAAACCCCTCCAGCATCCTGGATGCACAGGTGGTTGGCACTCCCTTGGTGCATATGACGTCTTTTATCCCAAGGGGGATACCGGTAAGAGGAGCGGTTTCACCAGAGGCCATATGTTCATCCGCTGCCCTGGCAGCCTCCATTGCCTGGTCCCCTGTAACAGTCAGGTATGCCTTTATCTTGGAATCGACCTTCTCTATACGTTCGAGGTAAGCCCTGGTCACCTCTACTGCCGAGACCTCCCTTTGGTCGAGGAGCTGTCTGAGCGAGCTTATTGTAAGATCTACGAGATTTGCCATCTTATGTGTCTATCAAAACGGTTTATCGGTTATGGACTACGGCTAGATTATCCTGGGTACCACGAAGGCACCCCCTTCCCTTTGGGGGGCATTGGAAAGGGCCTCATCAACTGGCAAGGACTCTCCCACCTCGTCCCCCCTGAAACAATTGGTAAGCTTTAGCGCATGTGTCGTGGGCTCTACCCCCGTGCTATCCAGCTCCTCCAGCTTTCCTATATATGTCAGGATGTCGTTCAACTGATCGGTGAGGCTGTCTATTTCGGCCTGGGAAAAGGTCAACCTCGCAAGCTTTGCCACGTGTTCTACTTCACTTTTTTGTATCTTTGCCATATGTACATATCTCCGAATTTGACATATGCCCTAGGGATATCCTGCTCAATTGCAAGAGACGTACCTCTAAGGAGAAATGTCCTTTCCCGTGATAGCGGTACACCCTTGCATCATGGTGTCGTGCGTCACACCATCGGACAAGACGATCCTCCCTGGGGCAACATGTAAAATTTATAGGTCCACTATTACCACACAGGCACTCAAAACCCAAGCGGGTTAGTCAGTGGGTTCGTGCGCTATACTAAAATAGGCTCCTTTGCCTGGATTTCTTCCTCCTGGCCCTTGCCCTGTGCTTTATCGTTTCAAATTTGTCAGCAGGTATACCGTCTATGAATCGGCTTCTTTGGGCCCTGACGGTTTTCCCGAAGAGCATCCTTTTGTTGGCGTATGTCATGAAGAGCCTTTCCGACGCCCTGGTTATGCCTACGTAGAAGAGCCTACGTTCTTCTTCCAGGTCACTCCCGTGCCAGGGGATGATGCCATCCTCACATCCGGCAATGAAGACTATGGGGAATTCAAGGCCCTTTGAGGCATGGAGCGAAAGCAGCGATACCGCCTCTATCCTGGTCATAAGCAGATCTGCTTCCCTTTGGAATACGAGCGTAAGCGGCCAGTCTTCTGGGGCCTTGGCTATCTTGCCCAAGATGCCTTGGATTGCAGGATCTTTAATATCGATACCTGAAAAATCCAACAATCTTTCCAATAGTTCAGATCGATTGGCGCCTTTGTGTTCACGGGATATCTTTTCGATGCGGGCCTTCCAGGTGGCGGGGTCGCCAGGCAGCCTTGCCAGGTGGTGCTCGACAGCCCGGTTCCCAAGGATTTCATATATGCGCCACAACATGCGCAGGTCCTTCCCAGACAGCGGATCTGGCCGTGATGCCTCCTGAAATGGGATGCCGCGTCTGCCCAGGGCCTTGGCTATCTCCTTCCCCAGGCGCCTGGCCCTGAACAGCACTGCCAGGTCCGAAAGGCTCCTAAAGTCCGTGCCCTGGGCAGTGCCGTCGTTGATGGAATCGAAACTCATTCCCCCGACCAGTTTTTCAATGGTGGAGGCGATCCATCTTGCTTCACGGGCAGGGTCTTTAAAGCCCATTATCTGGATCTTCGTTTTTATGCCAGATGATGCGTTCAGGTGCTCGCCTTCTGGTTCGAGGACAGCGCTTGCTGCATCCAGGAAGACCTGGGGGCATCGGTAGGATGTGCTCAGGTATATGCGCCTGGTATCCGGGAAGTCTATGGCAAAGTCCTTCAGGAATCTGGGGCTGGCCATCCTGAAACCATATATGGCCTGGTTAGGGTCTCCTATCACCGTGATTTCAGAGTTGGTGCCGGCCATAGATCTGGTCAACTGGTATTGAGCCGGGCTTACGTCCTGGAACTCGTCGACCAGGATAAAGGGGGATTTCATCCTGAATTCCCTGGCATTTTCACCATCATGTAGCATCCGCAGGGCCTCGAGGATCAAGTCGTCAAAGTCCCATAGCCGGAATCTCGCGAGATAGTCCTGGTAATATGCAAAAACGGCCCTGGCCTCTTCTCCCTCGCCCTCCATGGAGGGTGGAAATTGTTGCTTTGCCCTGGAGATGGCTTGGTAGTATCCTTTTGCCTTTCTGGTAGGGATCCCGTAATGGCGGCATGCCTCCCTGACTATATCTTTGGCGTCTCTTTGGTCTATCGGGGCCCTGGTCTGTATGCCAGGAAGGGATTTCAGGTACGACAGGGCCCAACCGTGAAAGGTCGCCACTGTCGGGATGACACGATGGTGTTGTCCTATTGTGTCCTGGCCGGACCCCAACCCCAGCCACTTGGATACACGCTTGAGGATCTCTGAGGCGGCCTGATTAGTAAACGTGATGGCAAGTATCTGTTCAGGGCAAATCCTTCTAGCCTTGATCATGTGCGCGATACGGCTGGTCAGCACCCGGGTTTTGCCAGTACCAGGGCCGGCTACTACCATCAATGGTCCTCCTTCGTGTCTTACAGCCTCAAGTTGGGCGGGATTGATGGAGGAATATATATCCTGGGCCATAATGGACCTGTCACACTTGCATTAGGTGCCTTTTTATCTTCCTGGTGGAGGTTTTTGGAAATTCCTCGTTTACGACCTTGAATGATTTTATCTTCTTGAATGAGGCCATCTGCTTGTTCACTACCCGGACTTCCCTGGATATGAGTTCTTCGATCTCGGAGTCCTCCAGGTGACCACCGGGATAGCGTTTGCCAATCATCCTGTAGTCTGGAACGATCAGGGCGCAGACCTCTTCGCCTGAACCGTCTGTTCGCTTGCCGTATACCATGCTTTCCAATATGAAGGCGCTACGGTTGAGTTCGGCCTCGATCTCTTCAGGGTAGATGTTCTTGCCCGCCGGTGACACGATGATATTCTTTGCCCTGCCGGATACATATACGTATCCGTTCCCGTCCTGGTAACCGAGGTCTCCGGTCTTGAGCCAACCATCTTCATCGAGTACATGCCTGGTTGCCTCATGGTTCTTATAGTATCCCTTCATTATCATGGGGCCCTTGAAGGACAACTCGCCTGTCCCTTCTTCATCGGGGTCGATTATCCTTACCTGCACCCCTGGAAGCGGTATCCCCACGCTTCCATCCAGTGGCCTTTCAGGTGGATTCAAGGTAAGGACCGGGCTTGCCTCGGTAAGGCCGTATCCCTGGAGCATGGTGAAGCCGAGTCTTCGGAATCCACGTGGTATATGGGGCATGAGAGGTGCTCCTCCTACTACCAGGTACTTCAGGGTGCCAAGGCCGGCCTTCTCCCTGAGTCCCTTGAAGATTTTCCTGCCGAGGTAAGGTTTGCCGAATTTCTCCCCGGTCTTTACGATCTTCAGCATGCTCTTGAATGCCCCCCTTTGCAGGTAAGGCCTGCGATCAATCGTCCTTACCATCCCCTCAAGCATCTTTTGGAACAGGAGCGGGACCCCGAGCATGACGGTTGCCTTCGACGCCTTGAGGTCCTCCAGTATGTCCCTGGATTTCAGGCTTCTGGCAAAGGTAATGGTGCACCCGGTACGCAGGGGCAGGAGGAAGCCTGCTGTACATTCAAAGGTATGATGAAGGGGCAGGACCGACAGGAATCTTTCCTCGTCTATCCGTATGGCCCTGCGGCAGGCCTCTACGTCAGAGACTATATTCCCGTGGGTTAGCATGACACCCTTTGGGTTTCCCATGGTGCCGGAGGTATATATGATTGCTGCCAGATCCTTTGCCTCCAGCTTTGTGGGCAGGGTGGTCCCTTTCCTTTTCCCTTTAGCCATCAGGTCTTCAAGGTCTGTTACGCCAGGGGGCCTGTTCTCCTTATGGCCCAACGAGATAAC
>JAJRZR010000010.1 GCA_024275145.1 Deltaproteobacteria bacterium
AAAAGAAACTGGACCAGATTATCGACAATATAGCTGGCCATCTCCAGGAACGGGGTGTGGATCTCGCAAGGGCGGGTCTTGACGAAGGCAGGTTAAGGGAAAAGATGAAGAAAGACGCCCTGACCCAGGTCAAGATAGAGCTTATCCTTGATAAGATAGCTGAAAAAGAAGGGATAGACATACCTGAGGGGGAACTTGAACAATATTCTAATTACGTCGAGAACCACTATGACAGTCTGCACGTGGATAAGCGTCAGCTTCAGTCCGCTGTCTTTGACAGTGTCATTCCCAAGCTCAAGGCACAAAAGACCGTGGATTTTTTACTTGAACAGGCGGACATCAAGACCGGTGGCAGACAAGACGCCGAGAAGGAACCCGTGAGCGAATCCTGAGCCATTTTTGAAGTATTTTTGCCGGAACGATTTTAGAATAAGGGGTTGAAAAAAATGCCGTTAATACCTATGGTTATAGAACAAAGCCCAAGGGGTGAAAGGGCGTATGACATCTATTCACGCCTTCTCAAGGAAAGGATCATCTTCCTGGGTGGAGCGGTGAACGATGAAATCGCAAATCTCGTTATTGCCCAGCTCCTATTCCTTGAGGCTGAAGATCCCAAAAGGGATATCACCATGTACATAAATTCTCCGGGGGGACTGGTAACCGCCGGACTCGCCATATACGATACCATGCAATATATAAAGGCAGATGTCAGTACATTGTGCCTGGGTCAGGCTGCTAGCATGGGAGCGCTGCTATTGGCGGCAGGCACTCCGGGGAAGAGGTATTCCCTGCCCAATTCCAGGATATTGATCCACCAACCCATGGGTGGATTTCAGGGCCAGGCCACTGATATCGATATCCACGCCAGGGAGATTCTGAAGTTGAGGCAAAGGCTGAACGAGATCCTTTCAAGGCATTGTGGTCAGCCAATGGAAAAGGTCCAGGCAGATACCGAGCGGGATTATTTCATGGGTAGCCATGAAGCAAAGGACTACGGCCTGATAGATCAGGTCATTGAGAAAAGAGAGCTTAGCAGCCAGGAGGACAAACCGGATGGCTAATGACAACAAGGACTTTGAAAACCAGGGGGATCTGAGCTGTTCATTCTGCGGCAAGGGCCAGGGTGAGGTCAAGAAGCTTATCGCCGGGCCCAATGTCTACATATGCGATGAATGCATAGATCTCTGCAATGATATTATCGCTGAAGACTACGAAGGCGAAGAGGAAGGCGGGCCCCAGGGTTCGCGTATACTCAAGCCTGCCGGGATAAAGGCGCTTCTGGATGAATATGTGGTTGGACAAGAGGTGGCCAAGAAGATCCTCTCGGTGGCGGTCCACAATCACTATAAACGGATCGATTCCAACCTTAAACTTGAGGATGTCGAGCTTCAAAAGAGTAACATCGTCCTCATAGGTCCTACAGGAAGCGGCAAGACCCTCCTGGCCCAGACCCTGGCTAAGATACTCAATGTTCCCTTTACGATCGCCGATGCTACCACCCTCACCGAGGCTGGTTACGTGGGCGAAGACGTTGAAAATATCATATTGAACCTGCTTCAGGCAGCCGATTACGATGTAGAGCTCGCAAGCCGTGGAATTGTATATATAGACGAGATAGACAAAATTGCCAGGAAGTCTGATAGCCCTTCCATAACCAGAGACGTCTCCGGAGAGGGGGTCCAGCAGGCCCTTCTCAAGATCATCGAGGGCACCATGGCAAACGTGCCGCCCAAGGGGGGACGCAAGCATCCCCAACAGGATTTCGTGAAGGTCGATACTACTAATATCCTTTTCATCGTGGGCGGTGCCTTCGTGGGGCTCGATTCCATCATAAAGGCCAGGCTGGGAAAATATTCTATCGGTTTTGGTGCCGATGTCCAGGGGGCACGAGACCTCTCCCTTGGTGAGGTTCTGAAGCAGGTACAACCTGAAGACCTTATAAAATATGGCCTCATACCTGAGCTTGTGGGACGTATTCCGGTCGCGGCCACCTTGGAGGAACTGGAGGAAGAAGACCTGGTCAAGATCCTCAGGGAGCCCAAGAATGCCCTGATAAAGCAGTTTCAGAAGCTTTTTTCCATGGACAATGTTGAACTTCATTTTACGGATGACGCCGTGCGTGCCATTGCCAGGGAGGCGATAAAGCGCAAGACAGGGGCCAGGGGGCTTCGGGCAATCCTTGAGCAGGCCATGCTTGATGTAATGTATGAGCTTCCATCCAGGGAAGGGGTAAAGGAGTGTGTAATAAGTGAAGAGGTCATACTGAACAAATCAGAGCCCATACTCTTATTTGAAGGTGATCACGAGGCAAAGGCAAAGGCATCCTAGGTTTGTGACCGGTTGTCCTTTCAGGGGCCATCGTAGAGATCAACCTTCGAGGTGGATAAAGAAGCAGGCGAAACAGGATTTTATGAGTAGAGAACAAAAAACCGTAACATTACCTTTGCTACCCTTGCGGGATATAGTCCTATTTCCCCATATGGTTGCCCCCCTTTTTGTCGGCCGGGACAAATCTGTCCAGGCGATCGAACGGGCCATGTCTGAAAACCAGGAGATATTCCTGTCAGCCCAGAAAGATGCCAAGGTGGATGATCCCAAGGCAAAGGATATCTATCCGGTGGGCACTATAGGTAATATCCTGCAGCTTCTGCGCCTCCCTGATGGTACGGTCAAGGCCCTTATCGAAGGGAAGCGCCGTGCGAGGATCAAACGTTTTGCCTCTGGAGACAAGTATTTTGTGGTCGATGTGGAACCCTTTCCACAGGTATCCGTGGCAGGTCACGAGATCGAGGCGCTGATACGTCTTACCATTTCCGCTTTTGAAGATTATGTGAAGCTCAATAAGAAGGTCCCGCCAGAAGTCGTGCTTTCCATATCCTCCATCACCGATCCGGCGCGCCTGGCGGATACGATAGCATCGCATGTTTCCCTGAAGGTGGCCGATAAGCAGTCGGTGCTTGAAGAGCTTCATCCTGGAAAGAGGCTCGAAAGGCTCTACGGGCTGATGACATCCGAGGCACAGATTGCCCAGATGGAGCAGAGAATCAAGGACCGGGTCAAGAAGCAGATGGAAAAGAACCAGAAGGATTACTATCTGAACGAGCAGATCCGGGCCATACAGAAGGAAATGGGCCAGAAGGATGATGCCCAGAGCGAGATACAGGAGCTCGAAAAGAAAATCAAGCGAAAGAAGCTTTCAAAGGAGGCCGCTGCCAAGGTCAAATCCGAGCTCAAGAAATTGAAGATGATGGCGCCCATGTCTGCTGAGGCCACGGTGGTAAGGAATTACATAGACTGGATACTGGCCCTTCCCTGGCATGAAAAGACCAGGGACAAACATGACATAGTAGAGGCCGAGCGTATACTAAACGAGGATCATTATGGGCTTGAAAAACCAAAGGAGAGGATACTGGAGTATCTGGCCGTCCAGAGCCTGGTAAAAAAGATGAAGGGGCCCATCCTGTGTCTGGTGGGGCCACCTGGTGTAGGCAAGACCTCCCTGGCAAGGTCCGTGGCCAGGGCCATGGGAAGGAACTTCGTGCGGCTTTCCCTGGGTGGGGTCAGGGACGAGGCCGAGATCCGCGGTCACAGGCGCACCTATATAGGGGCACTTCCAGGAAAGATCATCCAATCCCTCAAGAAGGCCAAGAGCAATAATCCTGTATTCTGCCTGGACGAGGTGGACAAGATGAGTTCTGATTTCCGGGGCGATCCGGCATCTGCCCTCCTCGAGGTGCTTGACCCGGAGCAGAATTTTGCCTTCAATGACCATTACCTGGATCTCGATTATGATCTTTCCGAGGTCCTGTTTATAACGACGGCCAACGCCCTACATACCATCCCGCTACCGCTTCAGGACAGGATGGAGATTATAGAGATACCCGGTTATACCGAGGAAGAAAAGCTGGAGATCGCCAAGGGTTTCCTGGTACCACGGCAACTTGAGGCCCATGGTCTCAAGCGTGAACAGATGCAGATCACAGATGGCGCCATACTTGAGATCGTGAGGTCCTATACCAGGGAGGCCGGGGTCAGAAACCTGGAGAGGAAGATTGCATCGCTTTGCCGGAAGGCTGCCAGGGAAATCGTAAAGGATAGGGAAAGGAGGCGTCTCATAAGGATAAGCCGATTGTCCCTGAATAAATACCTGGGGGTTCCGCGCTACCGGCATAACCAGACAGAGGACAAGGCACAGACCGGGGTTGCCACAGGACTTGCCTGGACCGAGACCGGGGGTACCCTGCTTCAGATAGAGGCAGCGGTTATGCCAGGGAAGGGAAGGTTGACCATTACCGGGAAATTGGGCGACGTGATGCAGGAATCCGTTCAGGCAGCCATGAGTTACGTTCGTTCACGGGCCCATCAGTTCGGTCTACCCTGGGATTTCTATCAAAGGGTGGATATCCATGTGCATGTCCCGGAGGGCGCCATTCCCAAGGATGGGCCGTCGGCTGGGATAACCATCGCCACTGCATTGGTATCCGCCTTGCTGAAGGTGCCGGTAAGACATGATGTGGCCATGACCGGAGAAATTACCCTCAGGGGAAGGGTTCTGCCCATTGGTGGACTGAAGGAAAAGCTCCTTGCCGCCAGGCGAAGTGACATGCGGCAGGTGTTGATTCCCAAGGAAAACGAAAAGGATTTGAAAGAGATCCCTGCAAAGATACTTCGGGCGGTCAAAATCGATTTCGTGGATCACATGGACCAGGTGCTGAGGCATGCTATGGAATTCGAGGATCCGGACAAGTTGTTCAATGATCTGGCAATGAGCGAGGCCCCTAACTGGTTTGACATAAGGGGGCCCCAACCCCAGGATGAGCCCCATGCTACCCATTAATGCAGTCACAGATAACCAGGTTGTATAATATAGCGAGAATACGCTTAAAAATGGTCTGTGTTCGTGTCATCCAGGTGCGGCATATCCTGGGTTATGCATTTATCCCCAAGGGTTACGTGCCGCATGAAGAGTTCGGTTAAAGCATGCCGGTCATTATGTCGATAGTTTAAAAAGGTCATATTCCAGGATTGAAGGACTTGATGACAAGTCTATAGGGTCGTCGCAACGCGGCAGGGTAGTGTAGTCGTGTTTTTCCCAGGAGGTAAACGGCTTGAAGGGGAGATGGTTTGCCATACGAACACAGCCCAGGAAGGAGCACCTCGCGCGCACTCACTATCTGCGTCAGGGTTTTCATGTCTATTTCCCAAGGATATTAAAGCTCAGAAGGCATGCCAGGAAGGTGGACTTCGTCCCCCGTCCCCTTTTCCCAGGTTATCTGTTCCTGAATCTCGAGAGCCATCAGGAGGATTGGATAGCCATCAGCAGCACCATAGGGGCAGTAGGGCCGGTGCGCTTTGGCAGTTTTTCCCCACCAGTCCCGGCATGGTTTATCGATCTGTTGCGCAACAGGGAAGATGGTGAGGGATTTATCCGTCTTTCCCTGGAACAAAGGACCGGTTTGAAACCGGGTGCCAGGGTGAAGGTAATCTGTGCCGATATGACGGCGATCGAAGGGGTATTTCAGGGCCTAAAGGGGAAGGATCGGGCCCTTGTCCTGCTTGATTTGCTCAAAAGGCAGATCCCTACGGTAGTAAGCCTCAATGCATTGGAGACAGTTCAGGGAGATGGATATCCTATGCTCTCCAACCTTCCTTGATCCACCATGGTTGACAAAAGGCGGCCGGTGTAGTTTTATCTAAGGTCTGTTCATTGATTGAACATGCCCTTTTGAAACAGCCAGGCATGTATCCTCTGGGTAAGGGAAAAGTAACCGGTTGAAAGTTTGCCCTTTCACCCCAATGGCGGTAGCATGCCCACATTCACGCCGTCCCTTTTCCATTGAGGGCTTTCCTGTCTGTTCCCAGGATATCTACGGCGGATCCAACAGAGGTAAAGGGGGTCTTTAGAGTATCCTTTGATCAATCCTGCAAGCCCGCAGGTTTGCCAAAGGTCATATTCCCTGTACTCCAAGTGCTGGGAATGCAGCAGATGTATGCCTGGTGGCCATAATCTCAAAATATGCACTTCAAGTGCCTAGAAAAAGATTTTAAATATTTAGCTACGACTTCTTCAACCATTCATTCACCTAAAAGGCATGGTCTCATCCAACCTTATATCTCAGGTGCTTGAAGCCGCAAGAGGGCTCGCGATTTTACCGAATCTGCTGCGTTGCCGGGAACTTGAAGTACCAAAGTAGGTCTGCGTGTCCTTCGCCTTTCAGCTTTGATAAATTTGCGAGCTGCATAGGTTGGGATAAATAGCTACGAGCAATAAATGTTAGACGACAGCCTTCAATACAGACTCTTCAACCTCCTCCATTCCAGGCCAGCTATAAGCCAGAGGGCAGTGGCCAATTCCCTGGGCATAAGCCTGGGGAAGGCCAATTATTGCCTTCGCGCCTTGATCGAAAAGGGTTGGATAAAGGTCAAGGAATTCTCGCGGGACGGGAACAAAAGGGCCTATTCCTATATCCTCACCCCAAAGGGTCTTGAGGAAAAGGCAAGGGTTACCTTGAGGTTCCTCAGGCGCAAGATGGCAGAATATGAAGCCCTGCAAAGGGAAATCGAGGAGTTGAAGCATGAGATAGAAGAGGTGTCCTCTTAGAGATACCCCTTATATAAGGACACGTTTCCCATGATACTCCCGGTTATCCTCGCCGGCGGGTCTGGAACCCGTCTGTGGCCTCTATCTAGAAAACTGTATCCAAAGCAACTCATCTCCTTTTCCGATGATGGCAGGAGCCTTCTGCAAAAGACGATACTTCGTGTAGGTAAGGTGGAAGATACGCTTGCCCCGGTTGTCATTTGCAACGAGGAACACCGCTTCATGGTGGCGGAACAGCTTAGAGAGCTGGGCATGGAGGAGGCACGTGTAATACTTGAACCGGCTGGCAGGAATACGGCCCCGGCGGTGGCAGTAGGCGCCCTTTTCGGGCAGGATGAATGGGATGACCCTATACTCTTGGTGCTTCCGGCTGACCACAGGATTTCTCAAGAAGATACCTTCAGGAATGCCATAGGCCTTGGAGCGGGGCCGGCGGCTTCGGGAAGGCTGGTTACATTTGGCATCGTTCCTGACAATCCCCATACAGGGTTTGGCTACATCAAGAAGGGAATGCCCCTTGAGGGATTTCCCGGCTCCTTTGAGGTGGATGAATTCAGGGAAAAACCCGACAGGGATACTGCCATGAAATATATCGAGGATGGCGGTTATTTATGGAACAGCGGTATCTTCATGTTCAGGGGAGGAAGGTTTATCTCGGAGCTGCGCCGGTATGCCCCTGGGGTCATGGATGCCGCTGCTGCTGCCTATGCTGGTAGAAGGACGGATCTTGATTTCGTTCGCCTGGGCAGGGACGATTTCCTGTCGTCTCCAGGCATTTCTATCGATTATGCCGTGATGGAGCACACGGCTTCGGCCGCAGTGATTCCGGTATCATGTGGATGGAGCGATCTCGGCTCCTGGTCCACCCTTTGGGAAACAGGCAAAAAGGACGATAATGGAAATGTCCTCAAGGGGGATGTGATCTCAAAAGACACGAAGGGCTCCATCGTCTTTTCCACCAACCGCTTGGTTGCCACATCCGGCATTCGTGACCTGGTACTGGTTGAGACAGCCGATGCGGTGCTCGTGGCATCAAGGAAGAATGCACAAGATGTAAAGGAGATCGTAGCCCACCTGAAGGGGGCTGGACGGGATGAGGCCATTCTTCACAGGCGTGTATATCGGCCATGGGGCTCCTATGAATGTATAGATAGTGCCGAGCGTTTTCAGGTAAAGAGGATAACCGTAAAACCAGGTGCTTCCCTTTCCCTGCAGATGCATTACCATCGGGCAGAGCACTGGATAGTGGTCAAAGGGACCGCGAGGATCCAGAGGGGTGATGAGACCTTGATTCTTACCGAGAATCAATCGACCTATATCCCCTTGGGGGAGGTGCATCGATTGGAGAATCCAGGGGTTATCCCCCTGGAACTCATAGAGGTCCAGTCCGGGAGCTATCTTGGTGAGGATGACATCGTAAGGTTTGAGGATAACTACGGCAGGGATGCAGGTTGACTGTGACGGTTTGACAGTCATAGCCTGGTTGAAAGGGATGAAGCCCGGGACCCGTGACCAGCCAGGGGAAAATCGTACATGGCACAGGGCATGCTGCAGTCGATCAGCTCTTGCATCCAGGGCGGGGTATGATAAACAACCAGACATGTAGAATAGGTAAATATGGGTATAGCATAGCATGGCGTACAGAGATGAAATCAGGTCCTTTATAGTGGAAAATTTTTTGATGGGTGAGGATTCACCATCGCTCAAGGATGCCACATCGTTTCTGGAAGAGGGTATAATTGATTCTACAGGTGTTCTTGAGCTTGTGGGGTTTCTCGAAGAGACCTATGGAATAAGGGTCGAAGACGAGGAGCTTATCCCGGAGAATCTTGACTCTATAGAGAATATTGCCCGCTATCTGGAACAGAAGAAAGGATGACTTTGCTGGATCTAATCCAGGAAGCGGCTTTTCGTTTTCCTTCCCGTATTGCCGTAAAGGATTCATCAGGGGCGTTGACATACAGCCAGCTCACCAGCCTTGCAGGTGGTGTGGCCAGGGGGCTGTTGTCTCGAGGCATCTCAAAGGGGGACAGGGTTGGACTCCTGGTCGAGAATTCGACCCGGTATGTGGTTGCCTATCTTGGGATATTAGGTGCGGGTTGTGTGGCCCTGCCACTTAATACCGACAATACGCAAAAAAATTTACTCTATATCCTGGATCAATGCAGGGCAAGCGCCCTTATTGGCCAGTCAAGATTCATAAGGAAATACGATCTGTGGGGCATTGCCAGGGGAGGGAGGCTGTTGGTTGTAACCGCTGGCAAGGCTGATTACCCCATTAACGACGAACGCATAATCACCTGGGACGATCTTTTAGGGGAATCCGACAAGGCATTGTCATCGCTTTCTGGTGGTGATCTTGCATGCATCCTTTATACCTCAGGCACTACAGGAAGGCCAAAGGGGGTGATGTTGAGCCATGAAAACCTGAGGAGCAATGCCGAATCTATCATCTCGTATCTGAAACTCAGGGCTTCAGATAGCATTTTGGCCGTCTTGCCCTTTTTTTATTCCTACGGCAGTTCACTATTGCACACCCATTTGGCCGTAGGTGGCACTATACACGTGGAGAATAACTTTGTTTATCCGAACAAGGCACTCGAAAGGATGGCCAGGGAGCAGGTAACCGGTTTCGCCGGTGTGCCCTCTACCTTTGCCATGCTGCTTCATCGTTCAAACTTCAAGAGAATGGAATGGCCCTATCTTCGTTACGTGACCCAGGCCGGTGGGCCCATGCCCCCTGCGATTACAAGGGAACTCAAAGAGGCCTTGCCGAATACGGATATCTTCATCATGTATGGGCAGACAGAGGCTACTGCAAGGCTGTCCTACCTGCCTCCAGATCTGATTCTGAAAAAGGCAGGCTCTATAGGAAAGGCCATTCCTGGTGTTGAATTGAGGTGTGTAGACAAGGCAGGACGCCGCGTGGCACCTGGTGAAACCGGTGAGATCTGTGCCCGTGGACCGAATATCATGAAAGGTTATTGGGACATGCCTGAAGAGACCAGGAAGGTCTTGAGGGATGGATGGCTTTACACCGGCGACCTCGCCACTGTAGATGGAGACGGTTTCTTTTATATCGTGAGCCGGAAAAGTGAACTCATAAAGAGCGGGGCCCACAGAATAAGCCCGAAGGAGATAGAAGAGGTTGTCGTCGAGCTTCCGGATGTCCATGAGGCCGCAGTGGTCGGCGTACCGGATGAGATACTAGGGGAATCCATCTGCGCCTTTATAGTACCAAAGGGAGAGGAACTTGATAAAAGGGCAGTTATCAGGCATTGCCGTAAAAATCTGGCATCCTTCAAGGTGCCCCACAGGGTGGAGACGATCGCCAGCCTCCCGAAGACCTCTTCGGGGAAGGTAAAGAAGTATCTGCTCAGGGACTTGGTTGCTGTGTGATCGGTTTACTGATCCATCCCGATTTGCCGTGCAAATATCGTTCGAGGGTAGGCCGTAGGTTCATTCCATGTCCCGGGGCAAATGGATGTGCGGATTGCATGGTGGCTCGAGATCAAAGGATAAGACGTATGAAGGTATGTAGCAGATGTATCCTGGATGAAAAATTTCCTGGGATCTCTTTTGATGACCAGGGTGTATGTTCGCTTTGTCAAAGGGCCCAGATGGTCAGAGACCGTAACCAGTTGATGGCAGAATACCGTGCCAGGTTTGAAGAGCTTCTGGAAAAGCGGCAAGGAACAGGTCCCTATGATATCTTAATGGCCTATAGTGGCGGTAAAGACTCTACCTATACCCTGGAGCTGTTCATCAAGAGGTATGATCTAAGGGTCCTGGCCCTTACCTTTGACAATGGCTTTATCTCCCCCTTTGCCATAGAAAACATCCAGTGTGTTACGGACCAGTTGGGCGTTGACCACATATTCATACGCCCTAATTTCCCTCTACTAAAGAGGATATTTGCCACTGCTGCCAGAAGGGACCTGTTCCCGCCAAAGGCCATGGAACGGGCAAGCTCTATCTGTACATCTTGTATAGGCTTTGTGAAGTCCATACTCCTCAAGACTGCCATGGAGAAGGGTATACCATTTGTGGGCTTTGGATGGTCTCCTGGGCAGGCGCCTGTCCAGTCGTCCGTCATGCAGACCAATCCGCGCCTGGCATCCCTGACGCAAAAGAGTTTCTGGCCCAGGATGGAGAAGGTTGCGGGGGAAGACCTGTCACGTTTTTATCTATCCAGGCAGGAATTGTCCCGTCCGGTTGCTGATTTTCCCGTGAATGTGCATCCCCTTGCCTTTTATCCTTATGATGAAGAGGCCATAAGGACCCGTATCCAAAGGCTAGGCTGGCAGGAGACCCCGGATACGGATCCTAATTCCAGCAATTGTCTTCTTAACGCCTTTGCCAATCAGGTCCACCTGCAACGTTGGGGTTTTCATCCCTACGCATGGGAAATGGCGGGCATAGTCCGCGCAGGAGGGATATCCAGGGAGCAGGCGCTTGCGAAGATCCATGAACCGCCAAGTGGGCAGCTCGTGGAAAGTGTAAGGGCCAAGCTTGGCCTTTAGGATTTTTACCCGAAATCCGGGGCCAAGAGGTGGCTCAGCACTTTTTTACTTACTTGAAAAATTGTACTGGTTCAGACTTAACCTGACACTTTTCCCATTGGCAAAGGTGTCTGTCTGGCATCCAGCATTTTTTCTTTGGCAATATGTAACGAATCCAGAAAGGTCTGCATAGGGATTTTGCCAAAACAGTATTTTCCTGAATGAGTTTTTTCTTGTTATACCATTTCAACCACTGGTTCAAGTCTTCCTGTAGTTCATCCAGCGAAGAATATACCTTTTTTCGGAAGGTAATCTGGTAAAACTCATTCAGTACGGTTTTATGGAAGCGTTCACAGATTCCATTGGCTTGAGGGCTCCTGGCCCTGGTTTTTGAGTGATCGATATATTCAATGGCAAGATAAAGCTGGTATTCGTGTGTTCCCTGTTCCCGCAATACTCTGTTCCCCTGTCTGTGAGAATTCTGAGAAGCGGGATCTCATGCTTTTCAAAAAATGACACAACGATATCGTTTAACCCAGATTATGCAGCTCGAAAGTTTGCCGGAGATGCAAGACATCAGGGGCGCAGACATACTTAAGTATTTCAAGCCCCTGATAATGCAGCAGATTCGGTAAAATTTCGAGCCCCTTGCACCTTTTAGGTGAAAAAAAACGGCCTCTTGCTTATAACATCTTGAAATTTAAGGAACAATATTTTTGATCGGCATTTGAAGTGCATAATTTGGGTTTAAAAGATCAGCGGCTACAAGGGCATTCTTTCTATCATACAGCTTGGCAAAAGCCACCTTGGAGTAGATATCTATAAAGGTCTGTTGGTAGATTCTTCCAACTCCCTTTATGGTTCCAACATAATAGGTGTCCTGAGCTCCCAAATAACCAGGATGCTCTGTCTCAATCTCTCCAAGGGCCTCCTTCTCTTGCCTTGCCTTTTCCAGGGCTGCCACCTGGCTTTCGGTTAATACCAGGTTTTCCTGAGCAGCTTTTGCCTCCAGTGCTTCTAATCTTTTCTTAAAGGTCTCAAGATCATGTCTAAGCCAAACTCCCCTGCCCCCTGCAGGAGATATAAAGATTTCTCTTTTTTTGAGTTCATTGGAAGCCCAGAGCTGTCCAAGGATACTCAAAGGCGACATCAACCACAGCCTGTTCTACTTCAGGAGCTACCCTGTTTTTAAGGATAGGTTTTTTTCTGTTGATTGCCTGGAGAGCAGCTTCACCGCCAGTCTCGCAAAGTTTTTTAAATCTATAGAAACTGTCACGGGAATATCCCATGATCTTACAAGCCCTTGAGACATTACCCAATTGTTTGGCAAGTTCCAGAAGGCCCAGTTTGTTTTTAATGATCTTTTCCTGAGTGTTCATCTGACATTCCTCCTTGTTTTGGGGTCCGCCTTCGCACTAGCCTTTGGCGGCGCTCGGCAGGACCCATATCTTGATTCTTATCAGAATGTCAGATTAAATCCAGGCTATTTCATGGGGAGGATTTGAGCCATGGGCACTATCCTAATCACTGTTGATCTTGAAGACTGGTTCCAGGTCGAAAATCTCCGTTCCCATTTTCCCCGTTCAACCTGGGATTCATGCAAATTCAGGATAGAAGCACCTACCCATGCCCTCCTTGACCTTTTCGACGAATTCGATGTTACTGCCACCTTCTTCGTGCTTGGCTGGATAGCGGAACGCCTGCCTCACCTTGTAAAAGAGATAATGGCGCGGGGCCATGAGATTGCATCCCATGGGTATAATCATGAACTGTGTTCCAGGTTATCCAGCAAAAACCTTCACTGGGACCTGTATCGAAGTAAGATCCTGTTGGAGGACATAACCGGTCAGCAGGTTTATGGTTACCGTGCCCCCAGTTTTACCATGACCAGGGTCCTGGTGAATCTCCTTGCTGAACAGGCATATTATTATGATTCAAGCTATAATAGTTTCAGCCTGCACGATCGTTATGGCAGTCTGGAGGGATCATGGGAAGAGAATCCGAATGGAACGCTGATGTCGAAAGAAGGCATACGGGAAATCCCGATCAGCAACCTGACGTTGTTTGGCAGGTCTTTTCCTTGGGGTGGCGGCGGTTATTTTCGCCTGTATCCGTTTCCAATTTTCAGAAACGGGGTGGCCGCCATATTGAGGCGTCAAGGATATTACCTGTTTTATTGCCATCCCTGGGAATTTGATGCTGATCAACCCAGGGTTGGCTCTTTGCGGCCGGATCTTCGCTTTCGCCATTATGTAGGTATTGAGAAGAACCTGGACAAATTGGTGTCGTTTCTATCTGTTTTCTCGGATCATAGTTTTACGTCCTGCCGTGCTTATGTCTCCAATGGCTTTTGAGATGGGTTCTGTTGTGGGCAATGATAAATGCTCGCAGGATGCTAGCTGCCTGTGAAGTACGGGGACACAGCCTTCATGCCTTTGCCTTGCATCTATGGTACCCCGCGACCATTTTACAAAATAGCGGTTTACATTAAAATAGTTTGGGTGAAGCCTATGATCAGTTACCGTATTCCGTGTAGCGTGCCGGTCAAAAATGAAGGTTCGAGGCAATGATAGATACATTCAGCATATATAACGACTTCAAGGATAGCTTTGGGGATGAACCCGCCCAAAAAATGACCCGTGTGATCGGGCAGATATATGAAGAACTCAGGCAGTCGGTAAGAAGGGAAGATTTCAGTGATCTGAAAGATGTTGTGGCAGAGCTTGCCGAGGCCCAGCGTCAGACTGAAAAAACGCCTTGATTCACTCACCAACAAGGTCAAAGAACTGGCCGAAGCCCAGAGGCGCACCGAGTTAGAGGTTCAAAAACTTGCCAAGGGTCTCCGGGAAACCAGGAAGATGGTCGGAGGGCTTTCAGACAGTATAGGATACGGCCTGGAAGACAGGGCCATTGCATTACTTCCTCTATTACTCAAGGATCGCTTTGGCATAGAGCCGGGCAACGGCTTTGTCAGAAAATTCATAATCCTCGATGATAGGGAAGTGGAACCGAACATGTTCGGCACTGGTCATAAAGGTGAGGAGAAATGGTTTGTGATAGGAGAAGGCAAGACCAAACTCTCCAAAAAGGACATAGACAATTTTTTGAACCCCCCGGACCCGCCTCAAACTTTCCAGTGTAGTAGGGGATAGGGTTCTGCCCCTGATGGTGACCTATTCAGCTCGTCCTGCAGTGCAGAAGTATGCGGAAGAAAAGGAAATAAATATCATTTGGTCATACAAGCTGGAAAAATACAGATAATCCGGGATAAAAGGAGCTCCAAGTGAGGTACCTTGTTTTTGTGCTGATAGTTTTTTGTGCAGGCTGCACCCAGCAGCCGAATCAAACTAGTTCAGTTGAGGTGAAGAAAGTGAAGGCCTTAGATCTTTCCCAATATTCTGCAACCCCTCCATCAAAACACCTGAATCTTCTCTTCATACATCATTCCTGTGGAGGGCATTGGCTGGCTGACAAAGGACCTGAAGACTGCAAGGACTGCATCTGCAAGACCCATCCAAACGGCGGAGGCCTGAGAAAGCTGCTCGAAGAGAACAACTACACCGTCCACGAAGCCTCCTATAACTCCATCATTGGAGACAAGACGGACATCCACGACTGGCCGCCAAAATTCAAAAAACAAATGGACCGCATTCTTCGCACAAAGATGCAGGACGAGCTCCTTCCGGAAGGCCAGAAGAACGATATCATCATGTTCAAGTCATGCTTTCCAAACAACAATTTTCCAGACAACCGCTCGGTTCAAAAGGCCATGGAAGCCTATAACAGCCTTCTTCCCATCTTTGAAAAATATCCAAATACTCTCTTCGTGGCCGTAACGGCGCCTCCGCTCGTACCACCCTACGAAACAAAAAATCCCTTAAAGGCATTCATCAAAAAAATGCTGGGACGTTACAGGGATGTTCCAGCCATAGGCCAGCGTGCCCGCCGATTCAACAACTGGCTCAAGGATGTGGATTCAGGCTGGCTGAGCAGTTATCCCTTGAAAAATGTGGTTGTTTTTGACTATTACGACATCCTTACCAGGGAAGGAAAATCAAATTGGGCGGAGTATCCCACCCGTAACGGGAAAGACAGCCATCCAAGCAGTGAAGGAAACACCATTGCATCAGAAAAATTCATCCCGTTTCTGAACAAGGCAGTCCACCGACTTGGTTATTAGATTCAGATCTAAAAAACAACCCGTAATCAGCCATGGATGAACACGGATGCACATGGATGTAAAGCTTTTCTTGCCTGCCGGACGCGCTAAGCAACAAACCCCATGGGAAAGATATAGCCATATTTTGGTGTTCCATGGCGTAGCCATCATGGGTTTTTTCTTCATGTCCAGTCGGGCATGAAGAAAGAAGCTTTTATCCACGTTAATCCACGTTAATCCACGGCTAATAAAAACCACTCCAATGATCCGAACCCATCATAAATTCTATCTGCCCATATTCCTCTCTCTCCTCCTGCTTTCATTCATGTACCATGACATCGTTGCAAAGCTCGTTTCGGACTGGTGGAACGACCCGAACTACTCTCACGGCTTTTTAATCCCCATCATCAGTGGTTACCTTGTATGGTCCAAACGCACAAAGTTGCAACAATCACAGGCCACACCCTCTCCATGGGGCATGCCTCTCCTCCTCCTCGGCGGTCTTTTGTTCCTTCTGGGTCAAATTGCAGGAGAGCAGTTCACCCAGCGCCTTTCCTTGATTATCGTCATTGCAGGGCTGGTATTGATGGTTGCCGGAAAAGGCTGGTTCAAAATCCTCGGATTTCCCTTGGCTTACCTTGTCTTCATGATCCCGCTTCCGTATATAGTTTATGACTCCGTTGCCTTTCCCCTGAAACTTCTTGCAACCAAAATCAGCACAATCATTTTACACTTGCTCGGCTCTACTGTTTATACAGAGGGAAACATCATCTTTCTTCCTAATACTACCCTTGAAGTGGCAGATGCGTGCAGCGGCATAAGGTCTCTCATCTCCATACTGGCCCTCTCCGTTGTTATGGCCTTTTTTACCCAGCGCACAACTTTCAGCCGCATCCTGCTTGTAGGTCTGTCTATACCAGTAGTACTTTTTTGCAACATACTTCGAATAGTCATCACCGGGATTTTGGCTGCAAAAAATCCTGCCCTGGCAACAGGTTTTTTTCATTCCTTTTCCGGGGAGGCCATTTTTCTGCTGGGCATCGTGTTGATCCTGATTTTCTCTTTTTTCATAAAAAAACTGGACCGCAACCCGCTTGCACCAGTACTCACCAGTCCTTCTCTCCCGGATACAGGCAAAAAACCGCAAAGAGCCCTTTTGATATGGACTGCCCCTGTGATCCTTGCCCTGCTGTCTGTTTTTTCCGTGTATCTAAGCCAGGTAGAGGCAGTTCCACTTAACAGGCCGCTTACAACCTTTCCTGGAAAAATCGGTGAGTTCCACAAGGTTAAAGACGACATCCTTGATGAAAAGGTGCTTTCCATACTCGGCGTTGACAATTACCTCTTCAGGGCCTACACGGGGCCCGGAAATTACCATCTCTGGCTATACATCGGCTATTTCCAGGACCAGAAGGAAGGGGAAATGATCCACTCCCCCAAGCACTGTTATCCTGGCGCCGGATGGAACCCTGTTGAATCCACCACGGTTCAGCTATCAATCCCGGGCATGGAGAAAAAAATCGTTGTTAACGAACTTGTAGTACAAAAAGGCCGGGAAAGGCAACTTGTATATTACTGGTACCAGTCAAGGGGAAAAACCATTGCCAGTGAATACAGGGATCGCATCTACATGGTAATCGATTCCCTCTTGAGAGGCCGCTCAGACGGAGCGCTTATTCGCATATCAGGGCCTGCGGATGATATTGAACAGGCCAGGAGGACACAGCGCGCTTTTATCAGGAAACTTTACCCTACATTGCAGGATTACATTCCGTCATGAATAGAAATACATTGACTCTCATGTCCATAGCAGGTGCCAGGCCCAACTTCATGAAAATAGCCTCGATCACCAGGGCAATCGCTGCTCATCAGAAGACAGGCGAGGCTCCCGGGCTGAACCACATCCTGGTACATACAGGTCAGCATTACGACAAAAAACTGTCCGAGTGTTTTTTTGACCAGCTCGAACTTCCCAGGCCTGATGTAAACCTTGAAGTGGGCTCTGCATCCCATGCGGTCCAAACAGCAGAGATAATGAAACGTTTCGAGCCGGTAGTCCTGGAACGAAAGCCAGATGCCATAATCGTAGTGGGCGACGTCAATTCAACCATAGCCTGCGCCCTTGTAGCCTCAAAAATGGTATTTGATACACCAAATGCCTATGGCCTTCATCGCCCACTGATTGTACACGTGGAGGCAGGGCTTAGATCTGGAGACCGTACCATGCCTGAGGAGATTAACAGAATCCTGACAGATGCGATCAGTGATCGCCTCTTTGTCACCGAAGAGGACGCCATCTCAAACCTCCAGAAAGAAGGAATTCCCAAGGAAAAGATACACTTCGCAGGCAACGTGATGATAGATACCCTGATGGCCCATATAAAAAAGGCAAGACAAAGCAACATAAGACAACGACTTGGCATCAAGAACCATTACGGGCTTGTAACCCTTCATCGTCCGAGCAACGTGGATGACAAGGATAAACTGATTGCTCTTCTCGAATGTCTGGCCAGCATTGCCCAAAGAATTCCCCTATATTTTCCCGTGCATCCCCGCACCAGGGCCAACATGGAAAAATTTGGTATCCTGAAACGGATTGAGTCCGGGAGTAACCTTAGCTTCATTGAGCCTCTAGGCTATCTCGATTTTTTAAATCTTCTGGAACATGCATCCATTGTCCTGACCGACTCCGGGGGAATACAGGAAGAAACAACCGTTCTCGGCGTGCCATGCATCACCATGCGGGAAAACACGGAAAGACCGGTCACGGTAAAAATCGGAACCAACTTTCTTGTTGGCACTGATACGCAAAAGATTTACGAAACAGCATCATCAGTTCTGGAAGGAAAAGGGAAAAAGGGGGCCATACCTCCATATTGGGATGGCAAGGCCGGAAAAAGAATCCTCGACACACTTCTGGAGAATTGGGACCAATCAGCCTGAGAGAAGTTATCCTCGTTTATCCACGTTGATCCACGGCTAATGAAAAGTTTTTAGATTTGTTCCAGGCTCTAATCAGCCATGGATGAACACGGATGCACACGGACGAAAAGCTCTTATTGCCTGCCGGACGCGCCAGGCAACAAACCCCATGGGAAAGATATAGCCATATTTTGGTGTTCCATGGCGTAGCCATCATGGGTTTTTTCTTCATGTCCAGTCGGGCATGAAGAAAGAAGCATTTATCCACGTTAATCCACGGCTAATGAATATCTTTAATTTTATTTCTTGAAACCACCATTCTATGGTTTATTGTTAAAGATATTCTACACGAGCCAGTCCAAAAAATATGATAGACACCTTTTCCATATATAAACCCAGATTATGCAGCCCGAAAGTTTGCCGGAGATGCAAGATATCAGGGACGCAGACATACTTAGGTATTTCAACTCCCTGATAAGGCAGCAGATTCGGTAAATTTTCGAGCCCCCTGCGGCTTCAAATGCCTAACAACTTCATTGCATTTTGCTTGCACCTTTTAGGTGAAAAAACGAAAATGGTTTCTTGCTTATAACATCTTGAAATTTAAGGAACAATATTTTTGTTCGGCATTTGAAGTGCATAATTTGGGATTAAATCTTGAAGGTTTCTCCAAGTGCCGGTACCTCGACCTTGGCATGTGGTAGTGATGCCCTGAGTGCCTGGGCCAGGCTGGCGGCAGCGGCAGGTTCTCCGTGGACCACAAAAATACGTTTGGCCTTGGTCTCTTTGGCGAAGTTGACCAGATGCTTACGATCAGCATGGGCGGAAAATCCGTTTATCGTATAGACCCGGGCCCGAACAGCTACAGGCTCTCCAAAGATTCTGACAGTATCTGCCCCTTCTATTATCCGTCTTCCTAACGTGCCTTCGGCTTGAAAGCCTACTATTACAAGGGTGGTGGATTCCTTCCATAGCAGATGCTTCAAGTGATGTTTTATCCTGCCGCCAGTCATCATTCCGCTTCCTGCCATTACTATCTTGGGGCCTGGTATATTGTGTATCGCCTTTGATTCCTCCGGGGTCTCTGTGAAGTAGAGACCCGAGAATGTAAAGGGTGAACGATGTCTGTCCATGCCTTTAATGACCTGGGCGTTGCAGTAGTCAAGGTGCTTGAGATAAAGCCTGGTCATGTCAATGGCCAGGGGGCTGTTGAGGAAAACTGGTACCCGCCTTGGTAATAGGCCGGATCTTCTCATGTTGCCCAGATGGAAGAGGAGTTCCTGGGTACGTTCCAGCGCAAAGGTGGGGATCAATACCGTGCCCTTGCGTTTAATCGTGCTTATTATTGCCTCCTCCAGTTCCGCAACCGAATCTTCATAGGATTTATGAAGCCGGTCCCCATAGGTGGATTCCATCACCAGGACATCCACCGGCCGTTCAGGACGGGCCGGGTCATTGACGATAGGCCTGTCCCCATCGCCAAGGTCCCCGGTAAAGAGCAGACGCCTGCCAGGTCCCTTGGGGGCAGGATAGTCCAGGTATATTTGGGATGAGCCCAGGATATGTCCTGCATCCGTGGTATGGAAACGCAGGTTTACCTTGGGGGCCAGCCGTATTTCTTCATTGTATCCGACCGTCTTGTCGAATAGATCCAGACAATAATATACGTCTTCAAGTGAATACAGCGGTTCAACGGGTTCAATGCCTGCCCTGGTTAGCCGCCTTCTTTTCCAGAGGAATTCCTCCTTGAGTACATGGGCCGAGTCCATCAGGATGAGCCGTGCGATGTCCCGGGTTGGCGGGGTGCAATAGATGCTGTTTTTGAAGCCGTTTCTGGACAAGACCGGTATCCTGCCGCAATGATCCAGGTGCCCATGGCTCAGTATCATGGCATCTATTTTATTGGGGGAAAAACCAAATGGCCGGTAATTTAACCTCTCTATGGCCCACGGGCCCTGGAACTGTCCAGAATCCAAAAGGAATCTTTTCTTTTGTATCTGAAGCAGGTGACAAGATCCAGTGACGGTTCCGGCTGCGCCGAAAAAAGAGATGTTGGCCATTTGTTTCTCCTTTATTGAAAGATTTCTGTACAGAGACTAATCTACTGTCCTGTAATCATGCGCCTTCACTATAACAGCAAAGAAGCAGATCAGACAATGAGAGGAGCTAAACATGCCCCATCATAAATTATCGTCACTTTTCTTTGAAAATGCACAGAAGGTCATACCGGGAGGGGTAAACAGCCCTGTCAGGGCATGCAAATCGGTTGGTTGCGATCCAATCTTTGTGGAGAGCGCCTGCGGTTGCCGCCTGCGCGACGTGGACGGCAATACATATATCGATTATGTGGGGTCATGGGGGCCGATGATCCTCGGCCATTGCCGTAGAGAGGTCAATGCGGCGGTGGAAGAGGCACTGCAGTCAGGTACCAGCTTTGGTATCCCAACCTGGCAGGAGGTGGAGTTGGCCAGGATGATCGTGGAATGTGTCCCTTCGATAGAAGAGGTACGGTTGGTCAATTCCGGTACCGAGGCAACGATGAGTGCTATTCGCCTTGCCAGGGGGGTTACAGGGCGTAAGAAGATTGTCAAATTTGACGGTTGCTATCACGGCCACGCTGATTCCTTCCTGGTCAAGGCAGGTTCAGGGGTGGCCACCCTCGGGATACCCGGGAGCCCTGGCGTGCCCGAGGAGGTGGTGTCTGGCACCTTAACGGCCCCTTTCAATGATCTGGAGGCTTTTAAAAAGGTGCTTGAGCAACATGGGGATGAAATCGCTGCCGTGATCCTTGAGCCGGTCCCTGCCAATATGGGGGTCGTCCTTCCCAGGGAGGATTTTCTTCCGACACTCAGGCAGTTGACGAGTGACAGGGGGATAATCCTTATATTTGACGAGGTCATTACAGGATTCCGCTTGGCGCTGGGGGGCGCTCAGGAATATTTTGGGGTAACGCCGGACCTCACGTGCCTGGGCAAGATCATAGGGGGAGGCCTTCCCGTAGGCGCCTACGGGGGCAGAAGGGAGATCATGGATCAGGTGGCACCTGTGGGCCCGGTTTATCAGGCAGGGACCCTTTCCGGCAATCCCTTGGCGACTGCGGCCGGGCTTGCCACGTTGAGGGTCTTGAGCCGTCCTGGAATCTACGATGTCCTGGAGGAACGGATGGCCATGCTTGCAGCCGGGCTTGAGGGACTGTCTGCCCGGTACGGGATAACCAACAGGATACAGAGGATCGGTTCCATGATGACCGGTTTTTTTGGCCATAACAGACCGGTTTTGAATTTTGAGGATGCCTTGAAGTCCGATACCAGGCTGTATGGGAAATTTTTCAGGGGCATGCTGGAAAAAGGCGTCTATCTGGCACCGTCTCAATTTGAGGCGGCATTCATTTCTTTGGCCCATTCTGACACGGATATAGAGATGACCTTGCGCGCGGCTGAATCGGTATTCAAAAGTCTTGCACAATGATCCATTGTGTGCTATTAAATTTCTGAAATTCCCTTAGTGGTGATTCGATGGTTTGCTGGCCGAAGAAAATGAGGCCAGATTCATTAAAAGGGGAGGGAGAGCACGAAATATTCCATGGCAGGTATGCTTAAGCCAAAGGCAGAAGCTGATCTGCGCAGGAATGGCGTTTAGACAGTCGCTCAAGGAGGCTAATTGGCAATGGAACATCCTTTATTGTTTTTGTCCATCTTGTTGAATGCGCTGGGTTTGCCTGCACACGGAGGAACCACACCACTGGCAGAGGTCTTGGCTCCCCACATGCAATACAGCTATCTGGCCATGATAATTTGCCTGATCCTGGCCAAGGTGGCGACTTCCCGCATGGAGATGATCCCAAGGGGAATGCAGAATGTGATGGAGGCATTCGTGGGGGGATTGGAAGATTTTATGGTGGAACAGCTTGGCGACCGTAGAAAGGCACGGATGATCTATCCCATGATAGCGACGTTTGGCTATGTTATCCTAGTATCCAATTATATGGGGCTGGTGCCAGGGTTCATGTCTCCTACTGCCAACATCAACGTGACGCTTGCCTATACCCTGATAGCGATTGTCACCTACCATGCCCTGGGTATACGGTTCCATGGTTTTAAGTATATCAAACATTTTATGGGGCCCATTCCAGTTATGGCGCCTTTTTTCCTTATCGTAGAAACATTTAGCCACCTGGGGCGTATCGCTTCACTCTCAATTCGACTTTTTGGAAACATGATGTCTAAAGAGATGTTGCTAGGGCTGCTATTCATGATGGCCGGGCCGTATCTGGCACCGCTTCCAATCATGCTTTTGGGTACCTTGGTATGTCTGCTTCAAGCATTTATATTTGTTGTATTGCCTGTCACGTACTGTGCTGAGGCAATGGGCGAGGCACACTAATAATTTCTCGAAATTAAATAAAAAAGAGGAGGATTTTATGAAAAAGCGTACTTTGGTAATTTCCGTATTGACAACCATAATGGTATTGGGAGTGGCAGCGTTGGCCATGGCAGCCGGTGAAGGGGATGCAGCGGCAAAAAGTACCACAGGGTTGATCATGGCGGCTTCGGTCATCGCAGCCGGAATAGCCGTTGGCGGAGCAGGTGGAGGATGTGGTGCTGGTATGGGTAGCTGTGCAAGGGGTCTGTTGGAAGGAACGGCAAGGAACCCGGAGATGGCAGGTAAGTTGACCGTTTCGATGTTCATTACCTTTGCCCTTATCGAAACATTTACAATTTATGCCTTGGTTATTGGCCTGATTGCCCTTTATGCTAATCCTTTCCTTGGATAATAGGATTTTTAATTCTTAAGAGGAAAATTCAAATTCAAGAGAGTGACTTCGGGGCTACCGTTGTCACTCTTTTTTTTCATTGCCAGGAAGGCCCCTTCTTCCTTATCTTAAGAAACAGGTTTTTAAAAAGGACCTGTGACAGGCAGGCGCCTGTTCGTCCCCTTCCAGGGTCTTATGGATAAACCTGAAAAACAGAACGTTTTCCACGAGGTACTGCGGCAGTTAGGCCATGTATCCACCATGGCCGCGGCCATGGTATTTTCTACATTCGCAGGGGTATGGTTCGGATACTACCTGGATACGAAGGTCTTTGAAAATCGTACCCACCCATGGTTTACGATAATTTTTTTTCTTTTTGGTCTTGCAGGTGGGATCCGTAACCTGTTTATATTAGGTAAGAGGATGAAGCGGCAGGAAGAAGAGAGAGAGAAGGCCGCTAAGATGAAGGGTATACCGAAGAAGGAGAATACGAAATAGATGTTGATGTGGTCTGGTAAATTGGAAGAGGGGTTGGGACCACGTTTCATCATAGGGAACTGGCTCATGTTGCTGGTTTTCTTTGCCTTCGGTAATCTCATCGGTACGCCTGAAATTACCAGGGGAATCCTGCTCGGTGGTGTGGTCTCCAATCTCAATTGTATGGGCATCCTCCGGGATATCAAAAGATTGGTGCGCTGGCGCAGGCAATTTGTATATTTCTTCGGCATGCTCACCCGTATGCTCCTGATAGCCCTGGTGATTGGAGCCGTGCTGGTCAGATTTTCAGGGAAGGTATCGGTAGTCGGGGTGTTCCTGGGTGTATCCGTAATCCCTGTCACCTTCCTGGTGTTGCTCTGCCAGATCCAATTGCTGAGACGGTCTAGCAAGGCTAAGAAGGTACTGTGCAAAAAATTAGAGGAGAATCTGTAGGTCCTTCAAGGGCCTTGCCGATAGGATAGGGATGGTACCTTCCTGAAAGCCAATCAGATTTGTGCGGCATTTGAAGCCGCAACGGGCCCATATTTTCACCGAATCTGCTAAGTTGTCAGGGGTTGGAGTCTGCGCTCCTTTCGGGGGTTCCTTGTGCAATTATATGTCCTCCTTCAGGGCCGCCTCCCGGGCCTAGTTCTATTATCCAATCTGCAACCGATACAAATTGGGGCTGGTTTTCTATGATTACGAGGCTATGCCCCTGCTCCAGCAATTCATCCAATATGATTAGAAATTTTTGGATATCTGCCAAGTGCATGCCTCTAGTGGGCGTGTCCATGAGGTAGATACCATGGCTCTCACGGTTGCCTCCCACCAATTCCCTGGCCATTTTAAGCCGTTGGGCCTCTCCACCTGAAAGGCTGACAGAGGGTTGACCTAGTTGCAGGTAGCCAAGGCCAACCCGTTCCAGTATCTCCAGCGGCTTTCGTATCTTTGGTATCCTGGAAAAGAAATCCGCGGCTTGCCTTACGGTTAGGCTCAATACTTCTGCCATGTTCAGGCCCTTAAAGGTAATCGACAAGGCGTCCCTGTTATAGCGCATACCTTGGCAGATATCGCAACGGCATGTGACAGGTGGTAGGTACTTCAGATTTAGCGATACGGTTCCCTGTCCCTTGCACCTTTCGCATCTTCCGCCCTTGAGATTTATGCTGAAATAGGACGGTTCAAGGCCACGTGCCCTTGCTTCAGGTGTCCTGGAGAACATTTCGCGGATGTAGGAAAAGATCCCCATGAATGTGGCAGGCATGGAGCGTCTTGATCTGGAAAGTGGCCCCTGGTCTATGGATATAACCCTGTGGGGCTGTATCTGACCCTTGATCCGTATCTTTTTTGTCTATACTGGTACAGCCCTGCCCCTGGAGGCCTTCAATGCCCCTTCCAATTCAGGCAACAACTCCTTGAATATGAGCGAGCTCTTCCCTGCCCCGGACACCCCTGTAATACAGACCAAGCGGTTCAAGGGAATCTTGATCGTGATCCCCTTTAAGTTCGACGCCGTGGCATCTTTCAATTCCATCCATCCCCAAGGAGGGGGCCCTGTTGTCCTGTTGCGCCTTTCCAGTCTCTTGGTGCCATTGATAAATGGCCCTGTCAGGCCTATACCCGATCTTTTAAGGGCCGCCGGTGAACCCTCGAAGACTATCCTTCCCCCGGCCTCCCCAGCACCAGGTCCAAGTTCGATGACGTGGTCTGCCTTTGATATGATTTCAAGGTCGTGTTCCACCAGTATAACGGTATTGCCCTGGTCCTTTAGATTCTGGAGGCAGCGGCTCAGTGCCCTTCGTTCCCTGGGGTGCAGATCTTGGGTTGGCTCGTCAAGGATATAAAGACAACCAGTCATTTCCTTCCCAAGCTGGGAACCCAGCCTGAGTCGCTGAATTTCCCCGCCGGACATGGCGGTGAGCGGCCTGTCCAGTTCCAGATAGCCCAGGCCCATTTCTGCCAGCGGAACCAGTCTGCCCAGGATGGATTCGATTATACGCATGGCCCCTACCAGTGCCGCCCGCTTTCTGTTAGCGTCTTTACTCAATGCCTTTTTCAGCGCAACGAGCCAGTCAAGTGCCCTTGACACGGTGAAATGCGTAAATTCAGGGAAGGTGATCCCACGGATCCTTACATTGGAGGCAAAATCGCCTAATCCGGCCATGTGATGGGGGGCGTTTCCCGATGGGCCTTGAGGGTTATTGAGAACCGGTGCAATATCGGATTGCAGGGGGGAAAAGAGTTCGGGTATCAATCTTGGAAAGCCCCTGCCACAGCTCGGGCAAGCCATATTTTCAGAAAACCTGAGGTCATATCGTGCATTGGTTCCAGGTTCCTGGACAGCGATGACAACGGTGCCATTGCCGGCCTTCAGGGCAAGATTTAGTGAATCCACGAGGCGTACCATGATACCAGGCTTCAGCACTATTCGATCGATTATCAGCTCGAGAGATATCGGTGACTTATCCATGTCGTCTGCTTGATCCAGGAAGATCATTCGCCCATCTACCCGTAATCTCAAAAATCCCTGTTGCCTTAGTTCCCCGATCAGGTCCTCAATGGCCATATCTACTGTATTTTCAGAGAGGGGGGCCAGTATCGTAACCTTGGTTTTGTCCTTCAGCGAAAGGATTTTGTCCGCGATTTCGTCCACCGTGTGGGCATGGATGGGTATCTGGCAGACAGGGCAGTAGGCAGTTCCATGGATGGCAAACAGCATACGGAGTAGGACCAGGATATCTGAACGGGATGCCAAGGTGGATCTTGATGCCTGTAATGGCCTTTTCTGTTCCAGGGCAATTGGCGGAGGAAGCGAATCGATGCCATCCACAGCGGGCCGGTCCAGGAAATTTACGAACCTTCTGGGGTTCATCTCCATGGAATCGAGATAACGTTGTTGCCCTTCAGCAAAGAGGCAATCCAACACCAGGGTAGATTTTCCGGACCCGGACGGCCCGGTTACAACGGTAATGGCCCCTAGTGGAATCGCCAAATTGATGCCCTTGAGGTTATGTTGGCGGGCGTTCCTAACGAGGATATATTTTTCTGACATCATGGGGTTGGCCACATCCCGGTTCGTTTTCGGGAAAGATGCATGATAAGATAACAAATCGGGTGCCCATTGTCCCGGGTTGACATTGCCAATGAAAGATTTTACCGTAATACACCCTGGATAGGGATTGTGTTTTCTGCCAAGCGGGGCGCATCTCTTGGGCGTTAAGTTGTAGATAACTGTTTAATTATTTAAAATAAGTTTTTGCAAGACGTTTGAGGATCCCAGCAGGTATCTAGGTTGGTGATTGGAAGCGGAAAGGGCACTGGTGGCCCTCCCGGACTTCAAATCCGGTGTACGGGGTGAGGAGCCTCGTAGGTGGGTTCGATTCCCATGCGCTTCCGCCAATATTTCTCGGATCATATAAAACCGCATGGGGGACGGGCAAGAGACGGCCTTAGCGTCCCCTGTTTTTTATTTCTACCGTTATCTTTTCCCCTGTATCAGGATCTTTGTAACGGATCTTTCCTTCCAGCTTGTCCAGCTCGACCCTGTTGTCAAAGCGGACCTTTAATATGAAGTGGCCAGGTCGTGGTTTTCTGATCAACCATTTTGCCATGCCCTTATCAGGTTCATAACTGTCTGCCCTTGGGCTAGAACCGATCATCTTGTAGCTCTTGGGCATGGTGAGGTAGAGTATCAATGCCGACGGGGCCGGGGCCTTTATCACCAGTTCCAACGATATCTCCTGCCCGACCCTTTTCATCCCTGCAGAGACACCAGAGGCCTGGGCAACGGCATCAATACCCGTACTCATTGAACCAAGCACCAAGACGGCCAATAAGATCATGGACCTTCTTGCCGCCAGGGATCGGAGCGCTGCCCACAACAATAAATGATATCTCAGCATGATTTTCCTAGCCTCCTGACCAAAGCATTAACCTGGATCGGTGCCAATAAAGACAGATCCTTAAGGTGAATGCATACGGGTAAATATAATGTAACATCTAAGTCCTGTTTTGAGCTACATAATTTGGGTTTAATCCAAGAGGATAAATTTTTTCGTGACAGGGTCCCATCGATATCCTCCCTTGGACCAAATTTTCTTTACTTCCTCCAGGCCAAGGGCCGCACCCTTTGTGTCCCCTAGCCGATCGTATACGTCAAGGATTTCATTGTCATCAATCTTTCCGTCTGAATTCGTGTCTGCCCAGTGATAGGGAGCTATCTCCAGGACCTTGTCACCGGTTACAGGGAATGCGATATTGCCTCCCCTTTTTACCGTAACGTCGCCGGTAAAGAAGACAGTCCTGTTGAGGGAGGCCGAATCCCTGACCTTGGCAAGATAGCAGAACCTCTTGTTTTTTATTTCCCCCTTCGATATCCACTTTATTTCGTTATTCTGGTTTAATAGCGCTGTAAAATCTGGGAGTCCCTTAAGGGGAATACACTGGAACGGGAGTTTTTCCTTAAGGATTAGGGCCAGCTCTGCCGGGTTGCCTTGATTTACCGTAATGATGACAGGGAAGGATTGTCCCGGTGGACAATGAGGGGGCAGGTACCTGGTAGCTGAGATCTCGATCCTTTGTTCGGGACGCAGGAAAAAGATGAGGCCGGCGAAGACGAGCATGGATAGCAGGGTTGCCAGAACGATCGATACCTTCTTTTTGTATCCCATTCGGGGTTCATTCGATTTGGAACTGTCTTCATCTGGAATGCCTTCGATAGGTGTATCCCTTGTACCTTCGATATCCCTTCCTTTTCCCTCATGTTCGAGGATATCTTCCAGAGAGACCCCAAGGACATCCGCCAGTTTCACGGCGTTTTCCCTCTTTATGCTGGGATAGCGCCTGTTTTCCCATCGGGAGATAGTGTCCGTGGTAACTCCAACTGCAGTGGCCAGGTATAGCTGTGTCAATCCCTGGGCCTCTCTAAGGCTACGGACCTTTCCGCCGTCGATCTTTATCATCAGGGCATTGTTGTACCGGTTGACATCCTGCATAATTTTTCCGTGAAGACATATGTCTCCATCAGGGCTGTGTTTTCATGTCCCGGTGGCGCTATTAAGTATACGGGCCACAACAAGATACAGAAAATTGCCCTCCATGATTTTGGAAATATAACCCATTATCATGATTTTGCTTATTGAAAAATGCCAGTCCTTGCAGGATGCCGTACCATGTTGCCTGCTGCAGGGCAACATTCTCGGGGTTTTACGCATCATACTTGCTGTACTCTGAAAGACCTGTAAAACGGGTCGCCCCGGATATCTTCTTGTCAACCTTTCGATATTAAAGGCAATTTATTCCAGATCGGGTCTATGTAGATAGATATGCCCCTCTATACCTATAGATGTCTTCTATCATTTTTCAGCCCCGCTGCATAATCTTCAAATCAAAGGCGGCCGCCTATTTGAAAGCACGATGGACGTGAGATGTAAGGAACAAAAACATGGAAAAGAAGGAGTAATGAAATGAAGAAAAGGAAGGATCGAAGGAAGCGTTATCTTCTGGGAAGGAATGCAATAGGATTCCTTGGTGCCCTTGCCATGGCGGGTGCCCTTATGCTGGGAGGCTGGGTACCTGTCATGGCCGGCCCGGTCTCGGTGAAGTCAGGTATCCCCGAGACACTGGATCTGAATGTCCAGAAGATGTGCCCCGGGATAAAAGGATTGCCAAGGGATAGAAAACAGGTCAGGGCATTTTCCCACAGGGCTCATGCACTCGAGTACCTAAAGGGAAACGAACAGTATTCCACAAGGCCTTATACCGATGAATTTACCTGCTCGGCGTGTCACGAAGGGGCATCGAGTATTGCCGGGATAGAGGGCGTACCTGCCTGTGAACAACTCGAAAAGGAGCTGATGAAGGCAGGAAGTATAAAAAATCCATCTAAATACTTCCACAAGACCTGCAAGTCCTGCCACAAAAAGATGAAAAAGGCCGGGAAGACCACTGGTCCCGTAAGTTGTAAGGGATGCCATGGCAGATAGCCCATGGATCTCGTATCTTGTCTGGCTGCCTGTACAGTTCGCCTCACGGACGGGGGAGGCTGTCCCTCTATGCGGCGTTGTATGGAATTCTTGAAGAGAAAAAGGAGATAATGGCATGAAACACGTATTTATTCCAAGAAGAACGACATTTTCCCTGGTTGTTGCATTGGCGATGATCGCCGGTCTTGCAATGCCAGGCCTGGCATCCACACAGAGAGGAAAGGTCGTTGCCCTCATGCGTGGTGATAATGGAATCTGTGATGTGATCAAGGGCCTTAAGGAGCCGTGGTCGGATAGGCCCTGCAATGTTCAAGGGAATACCCCGGATCTAGTGGTAATTCGTGGTGGCCTGCCCGGAAGATTTGAGCCGGGGAAGATGGTTATCCTCAAGACAAAGGGCCTGAGGAAGAATGTGGCGAAGGTAATTGCCGTGATTGAAAGGATCGATAACCTGGAGGATCTGGCCAATAACCTCAAGGGTAAGAACCTTATATTATGGATATGTGAGAAGACGGGAAGGATCGCCGTGCTTAAGGCTGAGAAGGAATACCTTCCCAATGTGGATGCCAAGGTGAAGATGAAACTGAGATCAAAGAGGACCATGGTGGAGGGGTGCTGACCGACCGGTAGGTTCCATCATCCAAATTTCCAGGTCTACCAGGGGCAACATGGCCTGCCACAAAATTTTGTGTTTGGCCAGGTTGCCCTTTTTTGGTTACTATGGGGTCGATATCGATCAAGTATGTGACCTGTCCGTGGTATGCATGAAAATAAGGGGGGGGGTCTTTTGGTTTGTCAAGAAGGAGGGAGACATAGGAAAGATTCCAGTTGCCAGCCTGATATTTGTTCTGGCCGTATTAATCCCCTGTTCCATGTGCAGGGGCACTGCGAACCGGCCGGACGTCATAATCGTTACCAGTCAGGAGATCAAGGCCCTAAAGGTCCATAAGATATCCGACGTGCTTAACCAAGTACCTGGTATAAGGGCAGGTGATTCCTTCGTGACCATAAGGGGATCACGCAAGGTAAAGGTCCTGTTGGACGGTAGACCAATAAACGATCCAACCTCAAGCCATGGCGGTGTAAAGTTTGACATGGTCTCAGTGGAAAACGTGGAACGGATCGAGATTTACCGTGGAAAGGGTGGGCTCCAGTATGGCGACGATGCAAGCGGTGGGGTCATAATCATCACGACCAAGGGGATGAAGGCCACCCATGGCAATATCAAGTCCTACCTTGGAAATTTTCGTACAAGAGACATCAGTGGAAACATCCGGATAAATCGTGGTGCCATTGGGATAGGACTTTCGGCTGGCCATGAATACACCAACGGTTATCAGGTTAATTCCGATCGGAAGAAGGAGCGCATAGGTGGGAAAGCGGTGTACCGGTGGCACGGGGGTGATGCCCTGCGCCTTTCCGCAGGTTATATAGAGGACGACAGGGGCCTTGCAGGTCGGATAGAATATCCCACCCCCCATTCCAGGAAAAGGGGAAGGATGCTTTCCCTTGCCGCGGGTATGAGTGTTCACGGTGTCGAGAGCGAGGCATTTTATAACCACTCGAATACCAGGAACAGGGACCCTGACAGGGGGATCGACAGCTTTATAACCGTCAAAAAGGCAGGAGGGGACCTGAGGGCCTCCATGAAGTATGGTAAGTGGATAAGCCTTGGTTACGGTGGGAGCCTTCGTTGGGAAGAGGGGGAGAGTAGCCGTTTCAAGGCCAGGCAGGAGGATTCATTTTCGGTTTTCGTTGTTGGAAGTCTTCGGCTTGAACGTTTGCCTGTCAACCTTTCTGCAGGGCTGCGTAAGAGCGTGTATTCGGATTTTCCAAATACCTTGAATCCCGAGATAAAGGCATCGTATCGGCTTAGTCCATGGCTTGTTGCCATATCGTATAGCCGCACCAACAATATACCATCTTTCTATCAGCGCTTTGACGAAACGAGTGTGAAACGCCCCAATCCTGATCTTGGTATGGAAAAGGCGCAAAATTTTAGTATATCATTTTCCTGTACCCCTTCCTCCATAATGGATTTTGGGGCATCGTTATTTTTCAATCGTGTAAGGGGCCGCATTACATACGTTCTGGGTGATGATGGTATAGGTCGGTACGAGAATTTTGGAAGGGTTACATACAAGGGTGGGGATTTCCTCATAAATTGGAAGGTTGCAAGATGGCTTTCATTGCAGACGACCTATACGTATTTGAAGGCAATAGACGAGGGGACCGGCCACTGGATGCCAAGTAAGCCCCGCCACAGGTTGAAGGGTGAGATCAGGTACCGCCCGTACACAGATCTGGCTATTATACTGAGCCTGCGATATGATTCCAAGCAATATACGCGTTCAGACAATAAATCATCGGTTCCGGACCGTCTGATTGGAAACCTCAGGGCCGAATACTCCCTTCCATGCGTTGATTTTTTCATAGAGGCCAAGAATCTTTGGGACAAGAGATATCTCTATGGTGATGGAGGCCTTGCCCCTCCGTTTACATGGTACGCGGGGATAAATTACAGGTTTTAGTGATATGAAAAATGATTATCGTGTGGCAGGTAAAATCTGGATTGCAAGGGGCAAGGAGACCTTTTTGGGTTACGGACGCATCAAACTCCTTGAACGAATCAGGGAGCATGGATCGATCAGTGCAGCGGCCCGTTCCATGGGGATGGGCTACCGCCATGCCTGGCGCCTAGTGGATTCCATGAACAAGGCCGCCCCTGAGGCACTTGTAAAGACGGTTACCGGAGGTGCCGGCGGTGGAGGAGCGAAACTTACAGGTGCAGGTGAGAGGGCTATAGAGCTTTTCTGGCGTATCTACAAAGAGATGGAAGATTTTTTGGAGAATGAGACAAGGGATGTAAAAGAGCGGCTCAAATAGGCTTGCCACGCATCTTTGTTTCCTGAGAGTACCCGCAAGGTCGTTCCCAAGGAAGGTTCCCCTCCATGTTGCCCGTACAGGCCATAAGGGGAATTTTGATTTTTATGGGTGTTACAAAAATAAAAAATGTGTTATTAATATAGGTATGGATCGGGAAGCATGGCTCAGGGCAATAGGCAATGGTCAGGTAGAATGGTTGAATACAGGCGTCGATGTATCATGTGATCCCCTTGTTCGCTTGCCGATGAGATTCACCTTCAAGGGAAGATGGCATGAAATAGAACAGATAATAGAGGTTGCCCGTGATGATATGGACGCGAATGCCGAAACCTTTCTAATAAGGACAGGCTCTGGGCAGGTCTTTGCCCTTTGTAGACGTTTGGACCTGGTCAAGGCCGGCTGTTGGTGGTGGATTGCTTTCCGGGTACTCGGTTCTGAGGAAGTCATCTGTTTTGATAGGAGAAGGCGCCAGATGTTGATAGATCTAGAATTAAAGCTTCTTGCCGATGGGTATGGTCATCTGTGCCCTGATTTCGCCATCGGTTGGAGGGTAGGGCTGTTTGCCCGAAGGGTTTTCGGAGAAAATGGTGGAAATATCCTGGCTGGGTGCCTTTCATGTGCTTCCGAGGCCCTTGCTGCTATGGGGACCTGGAACCTCAAGATAGATGCCCTCATGGGAAGGCACTTTTACCGGCTTGAGGTGCCAGGTGCGGGATGCGTTGAACTCGATGTGCCTGACGAACTTACCTGGCCGGACGGAGATTTTGCTGGTCTTGAAAGACAGGTGTCCGAAAACAGGGCCTCTATCCTTGAGATCGCCTCATACCAGATACGGATAGATGAGCAGATAAGTAGAATCCTTGCTGCTACGGACCAGGAATTATTTTCCCCTACGATGAGTAGATGAGTAGCTGGTAAAGGGGATAGAGGCTTTGGGCCTTTTGGGGTACCCGCGGCCCTTGACATAGAGGTGTGGAAGGTCATCCATGCTTGATAAGCGTCCTATTTATTCTGTAAATAAATTTTCATGTAGTCAGTTAAGAGACGACTGGCAGGCAGGGGCGGGTTTCGCCGGGGCAATATGTATAATGTCCCTGGTGGTTATAGGAATGTTAGGGCCTTATCTGGTGCCTTACGGGCCTGGTGAGATCTCCGGCCCGAGCCTTGATCCACCAAGCCTTGAGCATTTGCTGGGTACCAATGCCCTGGGCCAGGATGTCCTGAGTCAGTTGATTTATGGCTGCCGGAACACGCTCGTTGTTGGCTTCTCGGTTGGTATGGGTGCCGGGTCGCTCGGCTTCATCATCGGGGCTGCGGCCGTTTATAGTCCTGGCTGGATTGGCAGGGCGATTATGGCCACAATAGAGTTTTTCGCTGTTATTCCCCGCCTTCCCGTGGTGGTGATAATGGCAACGTTTTTGAGGCCTGCCCTTTCAGGGATCCTGGTCATCTTGATTCTGTGTTGCTGGCCGGTTGCCGCGCATGACGTCCTTCGCTCTGGAAACTACCAGTTGAAGACCGGACATCCTTCGGGAAGAGGAGGCGTTTCCCTGAGGTCTGTCCTGTCCGGTTCATTTCCTGCACTTGTGGCAAGGTTCCTCACAACCGCAAGTTACGCCATAATGTCAGAGGCTGCTTTGAGCTTTCTTGGGCTTAGTGACCCGGCCAGCAGGAGCTGGGGTGCCATCATCCGCTCCGCGTTGGATTATCCCGGTATCCTGTGGACAGAGGCATGGAGCTGGTGGCTCGTTCCCCCAGCTCTCCTTATCAGTGTCACGGTGATTGGGCTTACCTTGATGGGCTGTGCCCTGGAAGAAGACCTTGCAGAATACGTTGAGTCCCTTCGCTAAGTTCATTCTCCCGTCTACTTTTTTATTGAAAAAAAACGGTTAGAAGTTAAATATGATCGGTCTGGTACGAATGCCAGTGGCTGCACAATCCGCCATTGTGGATTAATGTGTACTTGCCCGTGAAGATATATCCTGGCGAAATCGTATCTTCAGGTCATGGACAGGGGCGCTGGGCGCATGGATGCAGCCGATGAAAGGCTATCCTGGAAGGCAGTCCCGGAATGGGATACTTTTTCTGCCCCGCGAGTGCCTGCATAAGCGACCATGCAGGTACGAAGGTCGGGTAATTTTGACAGGAAGGTTCTCGATAGTCACGCACGTTTGAGATAATTGCTTACAGAAGGCAGGTGGACACATGAGGGATACTTTGGCCATGATCCTTGCAGGCGGGGTCGGGAGCAGATTGAATATTCTGGTAAGACACAGGGCCAAGCCAGCGGTTCCTTTTGGCGGCATGTATCGAATCATAGATTTTGCACTTTCCAACGTAATGAATTCCGGATTGGTACAGGTTGCAGTCCTGACCCAGTACAAGCCCCTTTCACTAATGGGGCACATAGGCACAGGGGAGGCATGGGATTTTGCTGGCCGGACCCGTGGGGTCAAGATCCTGCCTCCCCGGACTGGGGAGAAGGATTCGGACTGGTATAAGGGCACGGCAGATGCGGTGCGCCAGAACATGGATTTTATCGAGTCGAGACCGTCGAGGGATGTCCTGATTCTTTCTGGTGATCATGTCTATTATATGGATTACAAGGACATGGTGGCCCATCACAGGGCCAAGGAGGCAAAGGTCACAGTGGCCATGATGACCGTTCCGTGGGAGCAGACCCAACAATTCGGTATAGGTATATTGAATGACGACGGTCGTATCGTGGACTGGGAAGAAAAACCCGATAAGGCCAGGTCCAATCTAGCGTCCATGGGTATCTATGTATTCGATACAGGTTATCTGCTCAAGTTCCTGAAGGCTACTGATGAGGTGGACTTCGGCCATCACATCCTGCCAAAGGCCATGGCGGATGGTGAGCTATACGGCTATGTCTTCCATGGATACTGGCGTGACGTCGGGACCGTGCATGCTTACTGGGATGCCAATATGGATCTTACCAGGCCCGGAAGCAGGCTTGATCCTGAGACGTGGGGCATCGTCACGAACTGGGAATATGAGGGCCTTTCCTTTGACAGGCCTCCAAGCCTCATAGCCCCTGGTGCCCTGGTGTCCGATTCGGCCATAACCCCTGGTTGTGTCATAAAGGGAAGGGTGGAAAACTCGGTCCTTTCCCCAGGAGTCAGTGTCGAAAAGGACGCTGTTGTAAGGAACAGCGTGATCATGCACGATACGCTGATCGCAGCAGGGGCGTTGGTTGAGAACACCATTTGTGACAAAAAGGTGAGGATTGGCCGGGGTGCTAGGGTGGGCCACGGGGATGGTTCTGTTCCCAACATCAAATATCCAGGTCACTTGTCCACCGGCCTGACCTTGATCGGCAAATGGGCCGAGATCCCGTCGGGGGCTAGTATCGGGGCCAATTGTATAATAGGCCCAAGGATCAAGGAGACAGATTGGCCCCCTGGCCTGGAGATAGCCGACGGCGGCATAATAGACGTGGAAGAGGGGTAGGTAGGCTTCTGCAATCATATTTGAGTGCCTTGGAGAGAAACCAGGGTTGAACTGCGGTGGATCTTAGACAGGGAAGAAATGAATATGACATTCCAAGAACTTATCGGCGCTTTGAATGACTACTGGCAGGCCAAGGGGTGTCTGCTGTTACAGCCTTATGACATGGAGGTGGGGGCCGGCACCTTTCATCCCGCCACCTTTCTCCGGTCTTTGGGGCCTGGGGAATGTAAGGTAGCATATGTCCAGCCATCCAGACGGCCTACGGACGGTCGCTATGGCGAGAATCCAAACAGGCTTCAGCACTATTATCAGTATCAGGTCATCTTGAAACCATCTCCTGAAGACGTACAGGACCTCTACCTGGAAAGCCTTGCAAGCTTCGGCCTCAGGCTCTCCGAACACGATGTACGTTTCGTGGAGGATGACTGGGAATCTCCTACACTTGGTGCATGGGGGCTGGGGTGGGAGGTCTGGCTCGACGGTATGGAAATCACCCAGTTTACATATTTCCAGCAGGTGGGCGGGATAGATGTAGATTTGGTTTCGGCTGAAATTACCTATGGGCTGGAACGGATTGCCATGTACCTTCAGGGCGTGGATAATGTTTACGATCTCAAATGGAACGGCCAGGTCTCATACGGCGATGTTCATCACCGGGATGAGGTCGAGTTTTCCCGGTACAATTTCGAGGCTGCCGGGACAGAGACCCTGAAAGAGCTTTTTAACGTCTACGAGTCAGAGGGCCTGAAGCTCATAGATGAAGGCCTCATAATGCCTGCCTATGACCAGTGTCTCAAGTGTTCCCATACCTTTAACCTGCTTGAGGCCAGGGGGGCGATCAGCGTGTCCGAGCGTACCTCCTACATCAAAAGGGTAAGGAGACTCTCAAGGGGCGTGGCACGGGGTTATATAGATAGCCTTGCCGTATCAGGGGAGGAGGTGAATCAGGATGGATAGGGTCCATAACCTCCTGCTTGAGATCGGTACAGAGGAGATACCTGCTGGTTTCATTGCCCGGGCACTTGAGGACCTTGCAAGGCTGGCCGGGGAACGTCTGGTCGACTCACGGCTATCTTTCAGGGATATAATCACCCTTGGAACGCCAAGGCGCCTGACGCTGGTGGTAAGGGATATGGCCAGCCGTCAGCCGGACCAGGAGGAAAAGCTCCTTGGTCCGCCTGCTCGCATCGCCTTCGACGAGGATGGCAAGCCCACCAAGGCAGCGCTGGGTTTTGCCCGCACGAATGGCGTCTCGGTGGAAGAGTTGGTGGTCAGGGAAACGGAAAAGGGCGACTACCTGGCCATCGAAAGGATCGTTGAGGGCAAGGATACCCTTGATATCCTGCCCGATCTTCTTCCCGGGATCATACGTTCCATCCCCTTTGCCAAGGCCATGCGGTGGGATGACAAGGACATACGGTTTGCCAGACCCATACGCTGGCTCGTTGCCCTCTACGGCGAAAAGGTCGTCGGATTCAGCCTGGCCGGGGTATCTGCGGGGAGGCACAGCCGGGGGCATCGTTTCATGTCGCCTGGCCCTGTGGAAGTGACGTCCAGTCTTGAAGGCTACAGAGGGGCCCTGCGGGACGCCCATGTAATCGTGGATGCAGATGCAAGGCGTGCAAGGCTTCTCGAACAGGCCGTGGCCGCTGCCCAGGAGGCAGGTGGAAGCCTGCTGGACGATGAAGAACTCGTGGAGATAAACGCAAACCTTACAGAGTTCCCAAGCGCGGTATGTGGGAGCTTCGACACGGGTTTTTTGCGGCTTCCCAAGGATGTGCTCGTGACGTGTATGCGGGAGCACCAGAAATATTTTGCCGTAGTGGACAAGGAAGGCAGGCTCAAGGCCAACTTTGTTGCCATCAACAACACGCTTTCCCCCAAGCCGGAACTCGTTCGCACCGGGCATGAACGGGTGCTACGGGCGCGGCTTAGCGATGCGGCCTTTTTCTTTGAAGAGGATACCAGACGTCCCCTTGAGGCCTTCGTACCTGAACTTGCAGGCATGGTATTCCATGACCGGCTTGGCACCTTGCTAGATAAGACCATGAGGATAAGGGCGCTTGCCACATACCTTGCTGCCCAAGTGGCCCCTGATCTGTCAGAGGTCCTGGAAAGGGCCGCCTGGTTGTGCAAGGCCGATCTCCTCACGGAAATGGTGGGTGAATTCCCTACGCTCCAGGGCATAATGGGTCGGGAATATGCCGTCCTGTCAGGCGAGACGAACGCGGTGGCAATCGCAATCGGTGAACACTACATGCCGGTGCGCTCTGGTGGGGAGTTGCCAACGACCCTTCAGGGGGCATTGCTAGGTATAGCGGACAAGATCGACACCATATGTTCCATGTTTGCCATAGGGCTGAGGCCCTCGGGCACACAAGATCCATTCGGGCTCAGGCGCATGGCCCTGGGGATATTCCATGTGATGCTCGAAAAGGGACTGTCCATTTCCATGAAGTCATTGATTCAGTAGGCCATATCAGGCCTTTCTTACCTGCTGCCGGAGATCTCCACGGACCTGCCAGGCAATCTTCTGGATTTTTTCGAGAGGAGATTTGTCAACGCAATGGTCTCCAGGGGGATTGAGCCGGATGTTGTCAACGCGGCTGTAAAGGCGGGTTTTGACGACATGGTGGACTGCGCCTTGAGGGCGGAGGCCCTCAAGGCCGTCAGTTGCCGTCCGGAGTTCGAGCCCCTAAGCATTGCCTTCAAGAGGGTCATGAACATCCTCAAGGGGTTTGAAGGGGGGGCAGTGGATAAGGGCCTTTTCGATGCCATAGAGGAAGGGGCCTTGTACGATTCATATATATCCGTGAAGGCCGAGCTTGGTCCATTACTGCGCAGGGATGGCGGAGACCGCATGCCGACTGCCGGTGATTATGAAAAGGCGCTCATACTGATGTTGTCCTTGAAACCGGAGATCGACCGGTTCTTCGACAACGTTATGGTCATGGCGGAAGACCAGCAGGTCAGGAGGAACCGCCTGGCCCTTCTGTGGCATATAGCTAGGCTCTTTCTCAAGGTAGGTGACCTCTCCGCCATAGCAGTAGCAGGTTGATCCCGGGTCATGAGGGTAGAGTTGGCACAAGTGGCGGGTTTTTGCATGGGGGTCAGGAGGGCCATGGATATGGCGCTTGATGCCTCCATGCGTTTGGGCGGTCCGGTCTATACCTTCGGACCACTCATCCACAATCCATCTGCCCTGTCCCTGCTCGAGGCCAGGGGCATACGTATCCTCGAAGAGATACCAGCCAAGGGCCATGGAACTGTCATCATAAGGGCGCATGGTGTCCCCCCTCAGGCAAAGGAACGCCTTGAGCATGCAGGTTTTGATGTCATAGACGGTACCTGCGCCAGGGTGGTAAAGGTTCAGATGCTTGCCTATGCCCATGCACGCCAGGGCTATACGTGCGTGCTTATCGGTGACAAGGGCCATCCCGAAGTCAAGGGTATCATGGGATATGCAGGGGAGAAGGGCCTTCTGATAAGTTCCGAGGGAGACCTTGATGGACTGCCACCGCTTGATAAGTACATCATTCTTGCCCAGACTACCCAGGATAGGGAACGTTTTGACGATTGGTGCAGGCGCATCCTTGCTCGTTATCCAGGCGGGAAGATCTTTAATACTATATGTAATTCGACTAGCAAAAGGCAGGCCGAGGTCAGGCGCCTGGCTAGCAGGGTGGATGCGGTGGTGGTTGTTGGGGGCAGGCAGAGCGCCAACACCAGGCGCCTTGCCGAGATAGTTACAGAAAGCGGCAAGCCCTGCATGGCCGTAGAGACCGAGGAAGACCTCGATTTTGGGCAATTGAAGGACTTCAAAAGGGTGGGGGTTACTGCAGGCGCCTCAACGCCCAACTGGGTAATAAATAGGGTGTTAAGGCAGATAGAGGCATTCCCCAGCAGGAACGAGCCCGTATTCACTAGGTGGCTCCTCCAGACACTGCGATTTTTGCACGAAACCAACCTATGCACCGCCTTGGCAGGGGCGGCCCTTGCCCTTTCAGGGATTTTCATGTCAGGTCCAGCGCCTCTTGCCGGAGGCATTGCACCGTGGCGTGCCATGGCATCGCTCCTCTCACTGTCTCCTAATGTCTTGTATCCCGTACTGTCTACCCTGATGGCCGCATGTTTTATATTCTCAATGCATACACTGAATAGGCTGATCGACATGGAGGCGAGCGTATACAATGATCCCTTGAAGGCCCGCTTTCTCGCGGCCCACCAGGGTACATTCATCACTACGTGTGTCCTTTCATTGTTGATAAGCCTGACTGCCGCATGGGCACTTGGCCCGCCTTCTTTTTTAATACTGCTGGGGGTCACCATGCTGGGGGTATTGTATTCGGTTCCGTTCATTCCCGGCTGGAAGGCAAGGAGGGCATTAAAGGATCTGCCTGGTACCAAGGCCATATTCGTGGCTATGGCATGGGCAGTGGTGGCCTTTCTCGCTCCACTGGGCAGGTGGCCTATCTTCATAGGATTTGCCGACTGGTGCATATTTTTCATGATCGCCGTGCTTGTGTTCATGCGTTCAGCCTTGCTGGAGGTGATAGATGTCCAGGGGGATAAGATAGTTGGTAGGGAGACCTTGAGCCTTATATTCGGAGAGAACAAGGTGCTTGGCATGGTGAGGCTCCTGGCCGCCTTGCTTCTGGCCGTCTCTGTTGGAATGACATTGGCAGGGTTGGTTCCGCACCTGGTGATATTGTTTGCTATCCCTGCCGCATGGTTCATGTGGCTTACCAGGACCTTTGCCGGCCACCGTTTTGGCCAGAATTTGAAGATGGAACTGAAGGTAGAGGCAGGCTTTATTTTCCTTTTGGTGTGCGTTGTGCTGGGTCGGGTCCTTACGGAATAGGCCTTTTTTCAAGGACCCTTTCAGGGAGGAGACAATGGAACGTGTACCAGAGCCAGAGATAATGGAAGGCCTCGAGCAGGCAAGGGCCTACGCCGAGGCGGATTTTGAGGCCCCGCACCAGATGTTCGTGGATCTATTTGAAAGGCGCTTCGGAAGGGATGTGTCGGCCCCGGTGTTGGACCTTGGCTGTGGTACGGCAGACATAACCACCAGATTCGCAAGGGCCTATCCTGACTTCATAATACATGGGGTCGACGCATCGAGCGCCATGCTGCATTTTGCCAGGATCTGTATCGAAGAAAGGGGTTGCCGGGACAGGGTGACCCTCATAAATGGCCTTATCCCGCAGGTTCCACTTCCTCTCTCCCGCTACCAATGCATCATTGTAAATAGCCTGCTTCATCACCTGAGTGACCCAATGGACCTGTGGGAGATTATAAAGAGGTTTGCCGCACCATTGGCACCGGTATTTGTCATGGATCTTTTGAGACCACCAACCCGCAGGGTGGCCGCCAGGATCGTAGAGACCTATGCCGGCAGGGAGCCGGATGTGTTGAAAAGGGACTTTTATAATTCCCTGCTTGCTGCCTACACGCCTGGGGAAGTGGCACAGCAGCTGGAGCAGGCAGGGCTGGCGGATTTTTTCAAGATAGAGGTGGTAAGCGACAGGCATCTGTTGGTTTCTGGCCGTATGGGCCAAAGCGGGTTGTCCGTGGCTGCTCCCAAACCTGAACCGGGACAAGAATGTAAGTGCCGCTCA
>JAJRZR010000011.1 GCA_024275145.1 Deltaproteobacteria bacterium
CCGGTTTTAATCAAAGCGAGACTGCAAGGATACTGGGCATCTCGAGGACAACCCTGTGGAGAAGACTCAAGAAGTTCGATCTGCTCCATAAGTCTGGCCCCGGCAGCTCCTAGTTATTTTTTTTATCGCCAGTCCTGGACAGTCGGCCTTGTAAGGCACATGATATTGCTGACTGGTTCAATGACGTCAAAAGATGCGAGGGTATCTGCAGGAAGTTAAAAAGCCCTGAAGGCATTTGCCTTCAGGGCTTTTTAATCTCATCCATTGGTTTAGTTACGGTTATTCCGGCTCGTCGTGGCACAGGCCGCAATCCTGGGATATCGTGTTCCCCTTGGAGTCCACGTGCTCTTCATCATGGCAACGCCAGCAGCCATAGCCTTCGTCGGCCCACTGGTGTCCAAGGTGCCCCTTGTATGTGCCCCAGAAGACCTTGTTGGCCGGCCATACATTTGCCAGGTAACCCTTCAGGAGGTATTGACCTGCTCTTTCTATATCCGCTGCATGGGCCTCTGCAATCTTGGGATTGCGTTTTCTCTGGAGGGCCATGAGGTCTGAGACCATTTGATCCCGTGCCTGCTGCCTGCTCTTGTACATCTTGGTTATAACATTAAGGCTATCCTCCCTTATTCCAGGAATCTCAGGGTTGATCTTTTTGCTGAGTAGCCCGAAATCCACAACGTCCTCTGGCATGGAGTAGATGTGGGTTGGACGGTTATGGCAATCTATACAGTCCATTACCCGCCATTTGGGCGTATAGCCATCTTCAGGCTTTATGTCTTCGTCAACAAACTCATCCGTTGAACCATCGGCCCTTTTTATCTTTATCTTGGCGATCTTCGTGCGTTTTTCATCAACTGCCAGATACTTGACCTGTACGTCCTTGCTTACGTGCCAATGTATGCCCTCGAACTCGCCAGTGACCGGATTGCGCCCGCCTATATGAAGAGCGATATCCGTTTTTTCGGGTTCGGTTTGGTCGTCGTTGGAGAATCTGTAAAATTCCTTGACCTTTTTCCCGTAAAATTTTTCAGGCCAATGGCATTGTTCACAGGTATCCCTGGCCGGGCGCAGGGCCTCTACCGGGGTAGGTATGGGACGGTCATAGTCATCGGTTATTACGGCGTATACCTGGCGAAGCCCCGATATCTTTGCCTTTACGAACCACTCGGCTCCAGGGCCTATGTGACATTCGACGCATGGCACTCTTGAATGGGGAGAGCGCTGATAGGCAGTGTATTCCGGTGCCATGACCTGGTGGCAGACCATGCCACAGAAATAAGGTGAATCAGTGAAATGATATCCTTCGTAGCCAACAAATCCGAATATTGCCACATTGACAACGGTCAGGGCGATAAAGCCCACGAGAAATAGCCGGTGTTTGGGATTGCTCAGGTTGAGTTGCAGTGGGCGTTTTTCAATCCCTGATTTGTGCCATTGGCGGCGGCGCAGGTATGCGGTGATGGGGATCAATATAAGGCCGGTGACCATACATATGGGAAGGACCATATAGATCCATACGCCCACATAAGGATTGTGAAACAGGCCAAGCAGGTCTGCAATGATCCCTAGTACCATCAGTGTTGCACTGATGGTGGTTAGGGCCACACTCATTATCCCAAGGGGAGTGCGCCAAAGGCCTCTTATTATATGACCCCAGGCGCTCCTGTGTTTATGTGGTGCCTCGCTTCCGCCTTGATCGTTCTTCCCTGTTGTCATTAATCGTACCTCCCTCTCTGTTTTTTTCTTTTTTAAATATCCCTGGGTACCCTATACTTCCTTGTCGTTTTCGTTGACGGATCATCCAGGAACATATCCATTACATGGTCGTAGGGCCGCTACCGCTACCCAGGATGGTGCAGTGTTATTCCTATGATCATTGAAGGAAACAAGATGGATGTATCCAGAGGAAATTTTTATACAGTCCATATATCCCGGTGTTGCATCCCGGGCTATGAAGATACAGGTTATATTTGGGATATGTTTCCATGGCAAATTATCGCTGATCATCTCCCTTCAGGATCTTTATGATGTCAGGTCTTATCTGGTCCCTTGCAAGGACTATGTGACAAAGATTGCAATCATTGCTTACGATCCTTCCGGTTTTCTTTTCACGCAGTTTGCCATGGCAACGGAAGCAACCGGAGCCGTTTTTATGGCCGAGGAAGCTTTTGTATGTGCCCCATGTGACCTTCATGTCTGGGAATACATTTTCCGCATAGGCCTTGATGGCCCCCTGGATTGCCTTCTCTAGCAGGCCGGGTTTCTTCTGGATAAGCTCAGGATAGTTTTTGCGGTACCAGTCCTGTAGGCGTCTGGATATCTGGATCCTGGCCATTTGGAGCGATCCGTAATTCTGCGTTATGGCCTCCACCGCCTGCCTCTTTATGTATGGCAGGTAGCGGGGGATAACATCAGCGGTTATCTTTTGGTCGATTGCCTCGTTGGGCGACAGGAATATATGGGTAGGCCGGTTGTGACAGTCAACGCAGTCCATTTTTCGCAACCTGTTTCTTTCTCTGGCGCTGATATCAATATCCTCGTCGTCCGGAAGACCACCGATTCGCTTGAAGACCACATCTTTTTTCCCTTTTTCTACGACCCTAACCTCGGTTATCAGGGTCCTGGCCCTGTCTGCCGCCCTGTAATAGACCTGCTGGGTCTCAGAGACATGCCAGTGGATACCATGGGCCCTACGTCCCTCCAGATCCCCTGATCCCACCTTCATGATCATTATGGTCTGGACCTTGGTGTTGTTTTTGTCAGGCAGGAACTTATCTTTGCTGTAAAGCATGAAACCTTGGAATTTTTCCGGGCGATGGCATTCCTCGCAGGTCTTGCGTCCGGGGCGCAGGACCTCGATAGGGGAGAGAATGGGGCGTCTGTAGGAATTTGTTGCAACGGCAAAGAGTTGCTTGATGCCTGTGAACTTCGATCGTTCTGCCCAGGTTGCATCCTTGCCAAAATGGCATTCCACACATGCTACCTTGGAATGGGGGGAATTTTTGTAGGCCACATATTGCGGTTTCATCACCTTGTGGCAGAACTGGCCGCAGAAGCTGTTGGAGGCGGTATAGCGGAAGGTGCCGTATGATACGATGCCGACCAGGAAGACACAAAAGAGGGTGATCGCAATGGTAAAATAGATAAGCCGACGTACCCTGGTGTATCTGCCAGGCCTGGAAAGTTGTTCCTTGAGATATTCGACGGCATAGGTGCCCAGATCTTCCCTTCCAGGTAACAATACGGTTCCGACAAATACCAGCATGAGCCCCAGGACGAAAAGGGGGGCCATGAGTACGTAGAGAAGAAAACCAAAATATGGATTCTGGATAAATCCAAAAGAATCAAATATGAAGGATATGATAAGCACTGGCAACAGGATGGCCACGATTATGGCCCCTGTAACAGAGACCTTGCTGCGTGACACCCAGTTTATGCCTTTTTGAAATATCCTGGGGGAAAACATGTTATGCCTTGAAGGTGCCGGATGATGGGGACAGGAAGCCAAACCTGCCATTATGAGGTGGATTTGTCCAGAGAGGATGCATCAGGGGTTGCTTTCTTGAGCCAGGACATGGGCCGTGGCAGCCGGATAACCTATATTACAGGTCATGTCTATCCGGCCTTCCGATCCTTCGTTTTGCTGCTGTTTACGTCTTTTGAGGGCACAATCGTATATGATCTCCATCTCTTCTGCATCCAGCGTTTCGTTAATAAGGAGGATTTCGGCAAGATAAGACAAGAAATCCTGCTCACGTTTCAGGATTTCTAGGGCTTCTTGATAACAATCATCGATCAATCTCTTTATCTCGCGGTCGATGCTGCGGGCCGTCTCCTCGCTATAGTTGAGGCTGGTGGTCTGATCGCCTAGGAAGCCATCCTGAAGTCTGGAATAAGAGACCGGGCCGATCAACTCGTCCATACCCCATCTGCAGACCATCTTGGAAGCAATTGCCACGGCGTGTTCGAAGTCATCTTCCGAACAGGTGGTTTGCTGGTTCAGACAGATCTCTTCGGCAGCCCTTCCTCCGAGTAGCATGGTTATCCTGCTGCGGAGATAGACCTTGGAATAGGCATGTCTATCGTTCATAGGTAGTTGCTTGGTATAACCCAGGGCCTTGCCCCTGGGGATGATGGTGATCTTGTGTACCGGATCGCTCTCTGGCAGAAACTTCGCCAGCAGCGCATGCCCGGCCTCGTGATAGGCAAGGGTCTTTCTGTCTTTCTCACCTATTACGAGTCCCTTACGCTCTACTCCCATCATTATTCTGTCTTGTGCCAGCTCAAAATCTTTCAGGTCTACCTCTTTCTTTCCCTGCCTGCCTGCAAAGATGGCAGCCTCGTTCACCAGGGCTGCCAGTTCAGCGCCTGTAAATCCTGGGGTAGAGCGCGCTATCTTTTCCAGGTCTACGCCCTTGGCCAGGGAGACCTTCCTTGCGTGAACCTGTAAAATGGCTAGCCTTCCCTTTACGTCAGGGGGAAGTATGCTTATTTGCCTGTCAAATCTGCCTGGTCTCAGAAGGGCAGGGTCGAGAATGTCAGGGCGATTGGTAGCAGCCAGTACTATTATGGTCTCTTCTGAACTGAAGCCGTCCATCTCGACCAGCAATGCATTTAGCGTCTGGCCCCTTTCATCCTGGCCACCAGTACCAGCACCTGCTCCCATGTGTCCCCCGACGGCATCTATCTCATCTATAAAAATAATGCAGGGAGCGTTTTTTTTTGCTTCCCGAAAAAGTTCTCTGACTCGCGAGGCCCCGACCCCAACAAACATTTCAACAAAATCAGATCCGCTTATACTATAAAATGGAACGCCAGCTTCCCCGGCAATGGCGCGGGCCAGCAGTGTCTTACCTGTTCCAGGAGGCCCCTGGAAAAGGATTCCCTTTGGGATGATCGCGCCAAGCCGGCTATATTTTTTGGGCTTCTGTAAAAAATCTATTATTTCCAGTAACTCATCCTTGACTTCTGGTATCCCAGCAACGTCTCGGAAGGTTACCGGTTTTTCTCCCATCCTGAACTTGACCGCTTTGTCCTTGGCAAATCCATCAGAATCCTCTTTCGCCGGCTTCTTGAGTAAGGAATACCAGGCCAAGAGTATGACCAGAGTAGGTAATCCAGCATATAAGAGCTTCCACCAGGGAGACGGTTTGTTGGGTTGCCCGTGGATCACCACCCCTTTTTTCAGGAGTTCCGGGACAATTGCCTGCACATTCGGACAAAAGGTGGAGAATTTTCTACCGTAGGTATCCCTGTATGAAATGCTATTTCCCTTGAAGTGGACCTCCACGATCTCGTTTTTGTCCAGGGCTTGAAGAAACTCATTATAACTAACCGGGGGTAGGTGGTTTTCGATATTACGCACCAATAGTATGCTGCCAGCAAGCAGTGAGACGACGGCTAATACTAAGACTGTACGAATAAAAAATACCACCTTATAATCTATTTTACTTTCTTCTCAAAAAAATTTAAACCGTACTTTTCATGACCACATTACAACCCCTCCATGTCATCGTAGAAACAGGGTGATTTTCCCGGATAGACAGATGACACAAAGAAACCTGAGCGCACTAATGTACACTCAGGTTTCTTAAACGCGAGCTATTTTTCGGATCCAAGGAGGTCCAAGAACCGAACCCTTTGTCACCTAACCAAAATTTTTGCCTGAGATATTGTTTTGCCAAGCGCTGATTTCATCGCCTGACAAAACACCAATCAACTACCTGCGACCGCGGTAAACCAGCTCTTTATGAACGTAATCGGTCCACCACTTGCGACCAAGCCGCCCACGAAGCAGGCTGCGGCCCACAGACCTATCAAGGAGGAGGCCACACCGACAACCGCCATAGGTCCTGAATAAACGGCGTCCTGAACCTTTATGGCATCAGCGGTCTTTTCCTGAGCCCTTGTTCTAACCTTTGCGTCGGTAATTGTATTTTTCATAATGCTGCCTCCCTTTCTTTTGTAGTCGAGATTGTTGTGCGTTACTTGTTGTTTCTTTAATATGCTATTTCCGTGCCAAGCATGACATCCCTGTAAAATCAGTAAGATATGTTTTTAAGGGAGGCAGGTGTTTGTCATTATGGCAAGCGTGTCTGTCATAATGACAAGGAGTGCCGCTCCTTCAGCTTTCTATTCTCCATTTATCTATCTTTCTATAAAGGGTCCTGAGGCCGATGCCCAGGATACGCGAGGCCTTGACTTTGTCTCCCCTGGTATTTTTCAACGTATCAATAATGGCCTTTCGTTCCAACTCCTGAAGCAGGCCCCTACTGCCGGTACCCGTTTCTGATTCAGCGGTATGATTTGATAGATATTCCGGGATATCCTCCACGTCGAGGATATCCTTTTTCGCCATGACCACGGCACTTTCGATACAATTCATTAGCTCTCTTACATTTCCAGGCCAGTTATAGGCATGTATCAATCCCATCGCCTCCTTCGATATACCTGAAATAGGTTTCCCGTGGAGGCTGGAAAATTTATCTATGAAGTTGTTGACAAGCTCGTCGATGTCCTCTTTTCGTTCCCTCAGCGGTGGCATGACGATTCTTACCACCCTCAATCTGTAATAGAGATCCTCCCTGAATTTGCCCTCCTTGACCAGTTTGGCAAGATCCCTGTTGGTGGCAGAGATAAGCCGAACATCCACCTTGTAGGTCCTGGTGCCCCCAACCCTTTCAAAGGTTCTTTCCTGCAGAAATCTCAATAACTTGACCTGCGTTGATGGTGGCATTTCACCCACCTCATCAAGGAACAGGGTTCCCTGGTCAGCCAGTTCAAAGCGGCCCTTTTTGGTCGCGACCGCTCCAGTAAATGCCCCTTTTTCATGGCCGAAAAGTTCTGATTCCAGCACCCCCTCTGAAAAGGCGGAACAGTTTATCTTGATAAAAGGGCCATGTGCCACCGGGCTGTTATAATGAATAATGTTTGTTATCAGCTCCTTTCCGGTGCCTGATTCACCCTCGATCAAGACCGTGGCCTTGGTAGAAGCCACTTGCATGGCTAGCTCCTCGCACTTTTTGATGGCGGCCGAGTGGCCAATAAATTTCAGCTCAGGAAAACTTTCCTTGATTTTTTTCTTCAGCAGGACGTTTTCTTCCTTGAGGCGCTTGTTCTCGAGTGCCTTTTCTATGAGGAGGGTCAGCCTGTCCAGGTTTACCGGTTTAGTTACAAAGTCATAGGCGCCGGATTTCATCGCCTGAACAGCGCTTTCGATGGTACCTTGACCTGTGATCACTATGAGCGGGACCCGCTTGTTCATCTGTCCTATCTTTTCCAGGAGCTTTAGCCCGTCGAGGCCGGGCATATCCAGATCTGACAGGACCAGATCAATGTCCTTTTTTTTGAGAATCTTGAGGGCATCGATGCCATCGGTTGCGGTATAGGTCTTGTAATCGTCTTCCAGTGCAACAGACAGCGTGTGCCTGGTCATTTTGTCATCATCAACTATCAATACTGTGGGTTTTGCCATGATCTTTCCGGTATTTTTTTTGTTTTAATGGCAACTGGATAACAAACGTGGTTCCCTTTCCCCAACGGCTTTCGCATCTGATCCTTCCACCATGGTCCTCCACAATCCGCTGCACTATTGCCAGGCCGAAACCCGTGCCGTCCGCCTTTTTGGTAAAAAAAGGTTGGAATATTCGTTCAAGGTCTTCAGGGGGGATGCCTGTGCCGGTATCAGCCACCTTCAAAACGATTGATTTTTCTTCGCGCTTGGTCTCAAGGCGTAGCTTTCCACCTTCCGGCATGGCCTGTATCGCGTTTATGCAGAGGTTCAAGAGCGCCTGGGTCATCTTTTTGTCGTCGAGCAACACCTGGCCAACTGATTCATCTAATGACATCTCCACCGAGACGTTTGCTCCTATGGCCTTTTGGTCGATCATCCCGGCTATATCCTTGACGATTTTGTTGAGATCGTTTTTTCTGATGTCAGGCAGTGGAAAACGTGCATAATTTACAAATTCTTCGATAATTTCATTGATCCGTATGACCTCCTTATTGATCAAGGCGGTAA
>JAJRZR010000012.1 GCA_024275145.1 Deltaproteobacteria bacterium
AACATGACGGTGAATCTGAGGGTGCCGACGGTGAGAGGACGCCAACCTTCACCTCGGGTTCAAGGACTGGGTACAATTTTAATCAAAGGAGGAGATTGTTTTACCTATGACCATTATTTTTCAACCAAACAACAGGTGGATTATTGCTTAACTTTAACGATTTTCTGTCTTGACAATGGGGTCCACCTCAAACACTGCCTTGATCGGTATTGAAGATTTCCGGTTTGGATAACTTCAGGGCCTCTTTCAAGGCCGAGAGGCAAGATGAAGTATCCAAGGTGGTTGAGATCTCCCAAGCCAGAACAAAGCGGCTGTACCAGTCCATAATGGCCATCAGGTAGATAAATCCATGAAGCATTCGAATATATGTGATATCTGCACACCATACCTGATCAGGATGGTCAATGGCCAGGTTATCAGAAGATACGGGTACTTCTTGTGAGCCTGATTGGAAAGGCTTAAGCGTTGCTTTGGATAGACGGCTTCCAGCCCCATCAGGCGCATTAATCGCCGTACCCGCTTATGATTCACCTCCTCTCCCTGACGTCTTAACCAGGCCGTCATCCTCTCAACTCCATAAAAGGGGGTCTTGGTGAATTGCTCATCAATGAGGTTCATCAAGTACAAGTTGTAACCGTCATCCCTTTGCGAGTTATAGTAATATGAGGATCGGGCCAGACCTAACAGCTCACATTGCCTACAAATGGGAATCATCTCATTTCCTGGATCGATCAATTTTCGCTTCTCTCCTACTGGAGCATTTGGGACTTTTCTTAAGGCAGTCCAACTCCACCTTGAGCTGACCGATCTACCGGTATAGTTCCGAGACCAAATCCTCCTGTGCCCTATCTTGCTTCCTACGGCGGTCCGAAAACAGGGTCGGAAGTTCTTCAAGGAGCTGCTTACACCATCGACCAATCTGGTTGGCATGTACCCCAAATTCACTGGAAATCTGGGCGAGTGTCTTTTCTCCTTTAACGGCTTCCAGGGCTACTTTGGCCTTAAAAGTCCCATTAGGGCTCCTCCTCATGTTTCGTGCCATACCTTGCCTCCTTCTTAGTATGGCAGGCTAACATCCACCTTATTCCCTTGTCCAGTTTTTGGGGAGTATTATAGACCCCTGGGGCCAAGTAGACCTTTATCCCTGAATGAAGGGGGAAGATCATAACGACTCCAGCACCCTGAGCAGCCTGGAAAGGGTGGACGCACAAAAACCATCCCCCACCTCAACCCTGAGCCTGTCATCTACCCAGAGCCTGAGATCCGATGGGCATCGTCTTTCCACAGGCGGATCCTGTTTACCAGAGGAGCAGATCTGACCTATCTGTACCAGGGCTATCCGAGAACCAGCTGAACTCCTCTGGATCTTCTTTCTCCAGTACCTGAATGCATGATAGTATAACCCCTGATGCCTGCAATACTCAGCAAGGCTCAGTCCGCTGGCCTCATATGCCCTGAGGTGGCTCTTCCAGAATCTGAAAATTTTCTCCTGCCGAAATTCGTGCCCGTTTCCTGCCATCGCTCAGTCCTCCTGTTCTTCCATTTGGAATCACCATGGCAGAAAGAGGCTGCGAAAAAAAGTGGGGTCTAAAAGACGTTTACGAAAGTACTAAAAAATTGGTATAGGACATGTAGCTCCACAAAGGAAAAGCCTTTCTGTAATTGATTGAAATTACAGTAGTTGTTTTGGCATACTGTTAAACCCAGATTATGCAGCTCGAAAGTTTGCCGGAGACGCAAGACATCAGGGGCGCAGACATACTTAAGTATTTCAACCCCCTGATAATGCAGCAGATTCGGTAAAATTTCGAGCCCCTTGCGGCTTCAAATGCCGAACAACTTCATTGCATTTTGCTTGCACCTTTTAGGTGAAAAAACGAAAACGGCCTCTTGCTCATAACATCTTGAAATTTAAGAAACAATATTTTTGTTCGGCATTTGAAGTGCATAATTTGGGTTAAAGTCCAGCATAAGGTGAAGGTGATGGCATGGATAGTTTGGCATGTATAGTTGAGGTTAAATTAGCGCTTGCGTAACAGTGGCGTCCTTTCTGTTTGTTGCCTCCTTTTTTCGGACGTGTTAGGTTTCATGGGAAGTGTTTCTGCTCGTCCAGTTCAGTATGGATCATACCTTACCAAGAAAAGGTTTTCTTCTCATTCATCCAAATACATGATTAATGCGCTATCATCCAGACCAACGAGAGGGAGTACAAGAAAATGGACTATGAGGCGGTCATTGGCCTTGAGGTTCACGTTCAGCTAAAGACCCGCAGCAAGATATTTTGTTCATGCTCAACCAGGTTTGGGGCCCCACCTAATACCCACACCTGTCCTATATGTATCGGTATGCCAGGGGTGCTGCCTGTATTGAACAAGAAGGTAGTGGAATATGCCATGAAAATGGCACTGGCTACGAATTGTGAAATTGCCTCTGTCAGCCAATTCGCCAGGAAGCACTATTTCTACCCGGACCTTCCTAAAGGATATCAAATATCCCAGTACGAACTGCCATTGGCCGAGAACGGGTGGATCGACGTGGAGGTGGACGGCCAGACAAGACGCATAGGCATCACGCGCATCCATATGGAGGAAGATGCCGGCAAGCTTATCCATGATGAGCATAGGCCCCTAAGTTTTGTGGATTTAAACCGTACTGGTACCCCGCTTATAGAAATCGTGAGCGAGCCCGACATCCGACGGCCGGAAGAGGCCTCGGAGTACTTGAAGAAAATCAGGCAACTCGTGCGTTACCTTGGTATAAGCGATGGCAATATGGAAGAGGGCAGCCTGCGTTGTGATGCCAATATCTCCTTGAGGCCCTTGGGTCGACAGGGATACGGGGTAAAATCCGAGCTCAAGAACATGAACTCGTTCCGACATGTGCAGAAGGCCCTGGAATATGAGATCAGGAGACAGACGGCCTTGCTGCTGGATGGAGGACAGGTGGTCCAGGAGACAAGGCTATGGGACGCTGCAAAGGGGGTAACCCACTCCATGAGGGGTAAGGAGGAGGCCCACGATTATCGTTACTTCCCAGATCCTGATCTGGTGCCTGTTGAGATAGAACGGGTCTGGATCGAAAAGGTCAGGCAAGAGATGCCTGAGCTGCCCGGAGCAAAGCGGGAAAGGTTCGTCAAGGAATACGGACTTCCTCCATATGATGCCGATGTGCTGACCAGCAGCATCCATGTGGCAGATTATTTTGAGGAATGCGTGAGATTGTTCCACAGGCCCAAGACAGTCAGCAACTGGATCATGGTTGAGCTGCTCAAGTTGTTACATCAGGATAATCAGGAGATAGATACCTGCCCTGTTCCCCCTTCCAGCCTGGCAGCCCTGCTGAAGCTGGTGGAAGATGGTACCATAAGCGCCAAGATGGGGAAAAAGGTCCTGGAGGAAAGCTATAAAACCGGCATGGAACCACAACAGATCGTGCAGGAACAAGGGCTGAGCCAGTTAAGCGACGAGGCTGAACTCAAGTCTATGGTGGCCAGGGTGATAGAGGATTTCCCAGAGGAGGTAGCAAAATACAGATCCGGCAAGAAAAAGGTGTTTGGTTTCCTGGTAGGACAGGTGATGAGGATGACCAGGGGGAAGGCAAATCCCAAAAAGGTGAATGAACTCCTGCAGAAGGCCTTGGACTAGACGGTGACAGCCATGAGCCATCGAGAGATCAAAGAAATTCTGCTGCGAGAGGGTTCGCGGGTGGTTCCCATCAGATGGGAAGGCAGACGGTTGTACCTGTTAGACCAACGCCTATTGCCCGGCAAGGAGGCCTGGATAGCTTATGATGACCCTGACAGGGTTGTCCATGCCATTACATCGATGGTGGTCAGGGGTGCCCCTGCCATTGGAATAGCCGCGGCATTTGGAATGGTTCTGGCCGCCTTTAGGCTAAGGAAACAATCCATGGAAACGTTTAAGAACGATTGGCACGCCGTGGCAAAGAGGATGCTGGGGGCACGGCCCACAGCAGTAAATCTCAAGTGGGCCGTGCACAGACTCCAGGCCGTTATCACATCTGGAGACGACGTTTCCACTATATCGAGGTGTCTGGAACAGGAGGCGCTTGCGATATGGCATGAGGACGTCGTGGCCAATATCACCATGGGCAGATATGGACAGGCCCTGCTCCCGGCGGGTGCAGGTGTCCTTACCCACTGCAATGCAGGTGCCTTGGCGACCGGAGGATATGGTACGGCCCTCGGTGTACTGCGTGCGGCTGTCTCTGCAGGAAAGGGTATCAAGATCTTTGCCGATGAGACAAGGCCATGGTTACAGGGTTCCAGGCTGACGGCATGGGAACTTTTGCAAGACAGTATATCGGTCACCGTCATAATAGATTCAGCGGCTGGATGCCTTATGCACAGAGGTGACATAAAGGCAGTAATCGTGGGAGCCTACCGTATCGCAGCAAATGGGGATGTGGCGAACAAGATAGGTACCTACAGCGTGGCTGAGCTTGCAAAAGCAAACGATATCCCGTTTTACGTGGCCGCCCCGGTATCAACTATTGATCTTGACACCCCTTCAGGTGAAACCATACCGGTGGAGGAAAGGGCCCCTGAGGAGGTAACATTCTTTGCCGGTCAAACCGTGGCGGCGCCAGGCGCTGCTGCGCTCAATCCTGTCTTCGACGTAACGCCAAGCAGCCTTGTTACAGCCATAATAACGGAAAAGGGGGTGGTCAGGCCCCCTTATATAGAAACGTTACATGCCCTCTTCCATTAGATGCCATTTAAAGATGGTGGCCAACCTGTTTGATGCCTATACGGCGGCGTTGTTCCTACGTTCCAAGCACGGGGAAAGCTACAGGCTGGTGGCAAAGGAAAGCCTGGGGGACGCCGTAAAGGACTCCTGTGTGATCGAATCCGGGCAGGGATTGATTGGATGGGTTGCCAGGGAAGGGAAAAGGCTGCATGTTACCCACTTTACACGGGATACCAGAACGCTTGGTATCTATAAGATCGATACTGGGATAAAGGCCTTTTTGGCCTCGCCTCTTCCCTACAGGGAGGGTGTCCTCATGGTCGATAGCAAGAATAGGTATGCGTTCCCTGAAAAGAAACAGCGTATCCTGGATGATTGTGCCAGGGTGGCCTACGATCTCTGGTTCCTGATACGCCAGGAGGTGGAACGGGAATTCTACAGGAAGTTGCTGGATTGGCTGATCGATTCGGGTGCCAATTTCCTGGACGACATCGGCAGGCTTGGAAAGCTACTTGGACTGAAGATGGTGCTCTATGCCTGCAAAGACAGGGGAGAGAAACTTTACCGCCTGCGCGGTACAATAGGGGTACATGGCCTGAAGGCCGGAGATACCCTTTACAGTGTGGACGAAGGCCTTATGGGTTGGTTCTTCAGGTACAAGAAAAACGTGATCTTGAACAAATTCCGGGGAGAGGCAGCACAAAGTTTTATAATCAAAAGGAATGAATCCCTTAATCCTGGACCTGTCGTTGTTGGGATCTGTTTGCCAGAAAACGGGGAGACATCAGAGGTGGTCCTGTTCAGTGGTGAAACGGATATAGAACGATGGCCATCCGACATACTTGAGACCTTGTCCCGCTCGCTCTCCAGGATAAGGGGTAACACGTAGCGGGGGGCATCATCCCGGATTATGCAGCTCGCAAGTTTGCCGGAGATGCAAGGCACGGAGGACACCGCAGACGTATGAGATCTTGTGATTTTAACGCAATCCTATTTATTCAGCATTTGAGATGCATAATTTGGGATCATACCCTGATCGCAAGCCGGTAGGATCGAACACGGCTGGCGGGTTTCCCGTAAGAGCAATTCCCCAACCCTTGTAGATGAACCTGCTGCTGCGAGGCGCTTCCGGTGCGTGACCAGGGAATCATGCATAATTGAAATCCACCTGGTAGCTTTTAGCTCGCTGAAGAAACAAATAAAAATTGTTTTTGCGCAGTATTTGAAACGATCTGGATAGGTTCTCGTCCATCCGGCACATGGAGCACAGATGGGATTCAAGGGACTAAAAAATCTTATAAAGCAGGATGTCGCCATGGATCTTGGGACGGCGAACACCTTGATATACCTTCAAGGAGAAGGCATCGTTTTCAACGAGCCTACTGTCATTGCATTTGAAAACAGTAAAAACTCCATACAGATTGGGCAACGAGCCAAGGAATATCTAGGTAGGACACCGGCTGGTATCAAGGTGGTCCGACCTATGAAGGATGGTGTTATCGAGGACTTCGATGCAGTAAGCATCTTCATCGAAACCGTCCTGGCACGCGCCAGGGAGAGGAAGGGGATTCTGTCCCCCAGGTTGGTCATTTGTGTCCCCTCACAAATTACCCAGGTAGAAAAAAGGGCGGTTATCGAGGCAGCCAGGCAGGCCGGTGGTAAGAAGATCTACCTTGTGGAGGAGACCATGGCGGCGGCCGTGGGGGCAGGCCTGGCGGTTACGGATAAACGACCGTCAATGGTGGTTGATATTGGCGGAGGTACTACCGAATGTGCGGTGATATCCAATTTGGCCTACGATCATTGCGAATCTATCAGGGTCGCAGGTGATGAGATGGACGATGCCATTGCCAACTGGTTAAAGAAAGAGATGGGCATAATCATTGGACCCTCATCGGCGGAGAGATTAAAATGGGAAATCGGTTCCGCCACCGGATTGGTTGGGGGAAGGGAACATTCTGCTGTTGTAGCAGGTAAGGACTCGGTTACAGGGGCACCTGTGCGCGAAACGGTTTCATCCCTTGAACTTGTAAAATCCCTCACAGAGCCGATAAAGGCCATAGGCATGCTCGTCACAGGGGTGTTCGGCATACTCGGGCCTGAGATGCAGGCTACTATACAGGAGGATGGGGTAACCTTAACCGGCGGGGGCAGCCTTTTAAACGGCATGACATCGTTTCTTGAGAAGGAAACCGGCCTGAGGCACAGGCTGTCGGAGGATCCGCTGACCACGGTCGTAAGGGGCGCTGGCAAGACCATCGAAAATTTTGGTATGTTTGAACGTATATTCGTAGGTTGACCACCGCCCCTTGTCAAGAAGCAGCTTATCCGGGAATTTTCCGCATACGTCCGGTCTGCACTCAGCAGGGACTTTTGCAAGGCCGGGCAGAACCGCATTATGCAGGCACGGCTTTAATAAATGTATACTGAACAGAGAAATGTCGTATACCTCGACTACAACGCAACCACACCGGTGGCGCCACCCGTAAAGGAAGCCGTCGATTTCGCCCTTTCTTACCTGTGGGGAAATCCAAGTAGTGGTCACAGGCTGGGTAGGCTTGCCAAGGCCGCAGTAGAGGCTGCCAGAGAGAAGGTGGCCATGCTTATAGGGGCCAGGGGCGAAGAGATTATCTTCACGAGTGGTGGAACAGAATCGAATAATATGGTTCTGCTTGGATTGACAGAGGATTTATCCAAAAAAGGCCGGCACATAATCACCAGCAAGATCGAACATCCCTCGGTCATGAACCCTTGCCTCAGCCTGCTGGAGAAGGGATGGGATGTCACGTTCGTGGGGGTGGATCAAGACGGGCTTATAAAGATCGACGAGGTCAAAGATGCCCTGAGACCGGATACGGTTCTCGTTTCCATAATGCTTGCCAACAATGAAACCGGCGTGATACAGCCCTTGGCCAAGATGGCTAGCCTGCTCCGTAAAAGGGGGGTCCTGCTCCATGCCGATGCGGCCCAGGCGGTAGGCAAGATTCCCATAGATATAGATGCACTCAAGGTCGATTACCTAACCGTTGCCGGGCACAAACTCTATGCCCCAAAGGGCATAGGGGCACTTTTTTGCAGGAAAGGCGTGCCGATCCCAAAACTTCTTTCCGGTGCCGGGCAGGAAAAAGGTGCCAGGCCTGGGACAGAGCCGGTGCCCTTGGCGGTCGGATTGGGCAAGGCCTGCGAATTCGTGATGCAGGATCTCGAGATGGAAACCAGACGTCAACACGACCTGCGGGAAGAACTTTTTACGTTGTTGAAAAGGACAGGGCACCGGATTATAAGATTTGGAAGCCCTGAAAATACCCTTCCCAACACATTGAACGTAAGCTTTCCAGGCAAGACGGGTTCACAGGTTCTGGAAAATGCACCCGGGTTAATGGCCTCGACCGGTGCGGCCTGTCATGATCGCAGTATCAAGATCTCCCATGTCATTGCCGCGATGAATGTACCCAAGAGGGTCGCCATTGGTGCAATCCGTATGAGCCTTGGCCGATTTACCACTAGAACGGACATAATACTTGCGGCAAAGGCTATTTCTGTGGCATTGGGAAGGTCCTAGCATTGTCTCCCGGAAGGCATCGCACTTGGTAAAAGCCTTTGACCACAAAAGGAATTCCATTGAAATTCATTGACTTGGACAGACAATATCAGGCCTATAAGGCGGAAATCGACCGGAGTATCCACGATGTTTTAAACAGTGGGCAATTCATACTTGGCGAGAACGTAAGCCAACTGGAAGGGGAACTGTCTGAATTTGTAGGGGCAAAATACGGTATAGGTGTATCCTCCGGGACCGATGCCTTGATCCTGGCCCTCATGGCTTTGGATATCGGACCAGGGCAGGAGGTCATAACTACACCGTTCACATTCTTTGCTACCGCTGAGGTTGTCAGCCTGGTAGGAGCCCGACCGGTCTTCGTCGACATAGATCCTGTAAACTTCAATATAGACCCGCTAGCCCTTGAAACCGTCTTGGAGGAACGCGTAAGGGCGGGGGCAACGGTCAAGGCCGTCCTGCCTGTAAGTCTATTTGGTCAATGTCCTGACATGGACATGATTTGTGCCATCTCACGACGATATGACATCCCTGTGATAGAGGATGGCTGCCAATCCTTCGGTGCCACATATAAAGATCGCAGATCTTGCGGATTGAGTGAGATAGGGGTCACCTCATTTTTTCCATCCAAGCCGCTCGGGGGATACGGGGACGGTGGAATGATATTTACCCATAGTCAGGAGCTTGCAGGAAGGATCAAGATGCTTAGGAATCATGGACAGAAGGACCGTTACGTTCATGCGTATATTGGTCTGAATGCACGCCTTGACGAGATCCAGGCAGCGGTCATACACGTAAAATTCCGCCACTTCATGGAGGAGCTGAAGGCCCGAAAGGATGCAGCTGAACGATACGATGCCTTGATAAAGGAATTGACTCCGTGGATCAAGCCACCAACGATTGCTGCCCATGGCAGTTCGGTGTATGCCCAGTACACCATTCGCATACCTGGCGGGAAAAGGGATTTTGTGGTGAACCATCTCGCGCAAAGGGGCATACCGGTTGCCGTTCATTATCCTCTACCCCTCCATTTCCAGCCGGCCCTCAAGTATCTGGGGTATGTCGCTGGAGATTTTCCCCAGGCCGAGCAGGCAGCAGACGAGGTGCTTTCCCTACCAATGCATCCATTTATAACGCTGCAGGAACAGGAGCAAATAATAAAGGCCCTGAAGGATGCCCTGGAGCAAGGCACTTGATTTATATGGATGGTTTTTTCATTATCCCCGAACATGGAATATGGCCCTGACAGAGGATAGATTTTCAGGCACATCATCTTATATTGCACTTGCAGTGCATAATTTTGGAATCATGCAGGAGTGACATCATGATTGAACGTTACAGTCGACCAGAGATGGCAGGTATATGGACACAGGAAAACAAGTACAGGACCTGGCTGGAGGTAGAGATACTTGCAGCAGAAGGCTGGGCAGAGCTTGGAGCCATCCCCAGGGAAGCCGCCCAGGAGATCAGGGAAAAGGCCCAATTCGATGCAAAAAGGATAGACGATATCGAAAAGGAAACCCGACACGATGTCATAGCGTTCCTGACCAACGTGGCAGAATATGTAGGGCCATCAGCCAGATATCTTCATTGGGGCCTTACGTCCTCGGATATGCTGGATACTGCCATGGCAGTGCTGCTCAAGCAATCAATGGAGATCATAATAGATGACGTGGAAGGCCTCCTGAGGGTTATAAAGAGGCGGGCACTTGAACATAAGAATACCATCATGATCGGCCGCTCCCATGGCATACATGCGGAACCCATAACCTTTGGCCTGAAGCTTGCCATCTGGTACGATGAAATGAAGAGGAATCTCAGACGGCTGGAAAATGCTAAAGAGACAATCTCTTATGGCAAGATCTCCGGTGCCGTGGGCACCTTCGCCCATGTGGATCCACGGGTCGAGGCATATGTTTGCAAGCACCTTGGGCTTAAACCTGCCCCTGTCTCAAACCAAATAATACAGCGGGATCGCTATGCCGAGGTCTTTTGTGCCCTTGCAGTAATGGCAGCCTCGGTGGAAAAGTTTGCAACTGAGATCCGCCACCTCCAACGTACCGAGGTCCTGGAAGTGGAGGAATACTTCAGGCCAGGGCAAAAGGGCTCCTCGGCAATGCCCCATAAACGCAATCCGATCCTGTCAGAGAATCTATGTGGCCTGGCACGGATAGTTCGTTCCTATGCAATTCCCGCCATGGAAGACGTGGTCTTGTGGCATGAGCGGGACATAAGTCATTCCTCAGTTGAACGATTTATAGGGCCTGATGCCTTTATTACGAGCGATTTCATGTTGGCGAGGCTGACCAGGCTCCTGGATAGGCTTGTCGTATATCCCGAAAGGATGAAAAAGAATCTGGGTTTGTTGAAGGGCCTTATATTTTCACAACAGGTCTTGCTCACCCTGACCCGTAAAGGTGTAAGCAGGGAGGAGGCCTACAGGATTGTACAGAGAAGGGCCATGGAGGTTTGGGAGGGAAAGGGTGGTTTCAAGGAAAGGTTATTGGCGGATGAAGATCTGAAAAAGTATCTGGTCCCAGAGGAAATCGAAGGGATTTTCTCCATCAAATACCATCTAAAGCACGTCGATACGATCTTTTCCCGGGTTTTTGGAGAGGCAAATGAGTCGTAACCGAGCGCAACCTGAAAATTCAGGATTAATGGGTAGTTACAGGGCATCGCGCATCTCGCGGTGCCCTGTAATTACCCTGTACCAGTGAAGGTTTGTATTTACGCCTGTTTGCCTGTCTGGAAATCATAGTAGGCATGCCCACCGTGTTCAACGATATCCAGGCCCTCTATTTCCTCCTCAGCCGGTACCCTTAGCCCAACAGTGGCGGATAATACCTTGAAGAGTATAAACGATGTGCTGAATGACCACACAAAGGCCGCTCCTATCCCTAACAACTGGACGCCTACTATGTGTCCGGTAAAGCCTCCTATATTGAAAAGACCTGCCGCCAGGGTTCCCCATGCACCGCAAACTCCATGGACCGATACCGCTCCAACCGGGTCGTCCACATGTATCCTATCGAAAAACAATACCGACAAAACGACCAGGATTCCTGCTATTGAACCGATAATTATGGAACTTCCAGGGGTAACGTTGGCACAGCCTGCAGTGATGGCTACAAGGCCCGCCAAGGCCCCGTTGAGGGTCATACCCACTTCGGGTTTTCCAAACTTGATCCACGAAACGATCATGGCAAATACCGCTCCAGCTGCGGCTGCCAGATTGGTGTTTACGAAGATCATGGCGATATCCGTATTGCCAGTAGTGGTCGATCCAGGGTTAAATCCGAACCAGCCGAGCCAGAGAATGAATACCCCTAGTGCGGCAAGGGGGATGTTGTGCCCTGGTATGGCCTTTGGTTTTCCATCCTTGCCGTATTTTCCGATCCTTGGACCCAGGACAATTGCACCGGCGAGGGTTGCCCAGCCGCCGATGGAGTGGACCACGGTGGAACCGGCAAAATCTATGAAGCCAAGTTGCTCGAGCCAACCGTGCCCCTTGTAAAGTCCACCCCATGCCCAACTGCCAAAGACCGGGTAAATGAAGGCACATATTACCATACTATAGAAAAAATAGGACTTGAACTGCGTTCTCTCGGCCATGCCCCCTGAAACGATGGTGGCGGAAGTGGCGGCGAACACACACTGAAACATCCAGAAGGCCAGGACCCAAGGATCGCCCCCTGGCTTGAAATCGCTCAAGAAAAAACATGAGGTGCCGATCCAGCCGCTCTTGCTTACCCCAAACATCAATCCGAACCCTATGGCCCAGAAGACAATAGAGCCTATGGAAAAATCCATCAGGTTCTTCATAATGATATTTATGGCATTTTTTGACCTGGTAAAACCACACTCTACGCAAGCGAATCCGGCCTGCATGAAGAAAACAAGCGCGGCTGCCACAAGTGTCCATACATAGTCGAGATTGGTCTGGACGGCCTTTATAGCCACATTGTTAGATGCTACGGTTGGCGCGGCATCCTCTGCCCCAAGGGCGATGGCCGGCAATAACAACAAACCCACTGGCAGAAAATATCCTATGGCCCATTTCCACATACGATCAAGTGTCTTTATTCCTGTTGCCTTTCTCATGGCTATATAGCCTCCTTTCCGTGTTCTCCTGTTCTGATCCTGTAAACCTCCTCAATAGGGATGAGGAATATCTTTCCGTCTCCTATCTTTCCTGTCTTGGCAGTGGTCAGTAGGGTATCGATCACCCTTTGCACCATGTCATCGTCGACGACTATTTCCAACTTTACCTTTGGAATGAAGTCCACCTCGTATTCAGCACCCCTGTATATTTCGGTATGGCCTTTCTGGCGTCCGAATCCCTTGACCTCAGAAATGGTCATGCCCTGTACCCTGATCTCGTGCATAGCCTCTTTTACCTCGTCCAGCTTGAAGGGCTTGATAATGGCTTCAATCTTTTTCATGGAATTCTCCTTCCCGTTTCTTTAATTCGCTAATCTTGCCTGTAGCACCGCTAGCAGTTTTCAAGAAGCATGCCGTGGCCAGCGGCTGCCCTTTAATATTATCTAACTTATTGTAAAACAAAGAAAAAAATTAATGCACCCTCATGGCAAAACAAAATTATTTACATAAATGTCTATTCCAAAATAGACATTGGTGAATAAATTATTACGTTTTTGTAAACTTATTGATAAACCTGGGACGGGGGTATAAAATTTTTAGCCGGGTTCATACAATTGGCAAATTTGCCGAAACTACATGAGGAGAGGACGAAATATCACCCGTGCCGGTCGAATTTTCCACCGACTCCCGCCACAAAACCATAAGCGGGTACTACCAGGCCCTTCCCGTCAACCAGCGACAACCCGTTCTTTTTAGCCGGGCAAGGACCATGCGCAGGGAGGACTAACTTAGATTATGTTGTCATTTAAATTAGTTGTTGGTATTCTGCCATACAATGGATGTTTACTTAAATGGTCCTTGGGACCCTATCAAATCTGCTCGGCATTTGAAGTACGTAATCCGAGTTGAAGTCGCAAAGGATTCACGATAGTAACATTGCGGGCCGCATAATTTGGGCTTAACGTTTTTGCTACAAATTAAGACCAAATTTTACAAAATAGTAACATTGTATGCGGTAATACGGATGGCGCCACAAGTTGCAATGGATTAACTTCTTAAAATTACAATAAGATATCGAAACATCCGGGTAATGGCACAAAATTTGTTTAAGGAGGACAAGGTAGGGTAAAATCCATGTAGGAAAGGGGGCGATAGGCAGAAAATTTACCGTTTAGAGACACCATCTATCTATCTAGTAGGAGTGAACCTAACCAAGGAGGGAATAATCAGATGTTTTCTTTAATTAATAAGTGTTTTTTATTTCTTACTGTCGGCGTACTATGCATGGCACCAGGGATAAGCTGGGGCGGATCCGATAAACCTACTGCGGACCTTTCCGTAAGCTTCATGAGTCAGTATATCTGGCGCGGTTATGAGTTGAGCCGCGATAGCCTGGTTATCCAACCTTCTGTCACCATAGGGTACAAGGATTTTTCTGCAAATATTTGGCAGAATATTGATACCGATTACTGGGATTACAAGAACAATCCAGATATGGATTCTTTGAATGAAACCGATACTACCTTGGCCTATTCCATGGATATGGACCAAGTAAGCGCTGAGGTAGGCTATATATGGTACTCCCTTGACCAGGTGGATGACAGCCAGGAGGTATATGTTTCCGCATCCCTTAAGACCCTTTTGTCTCCGACACTTACAATCTACAGGGAGTTTGCACATTATCCCAGCACATATATAACCTTGGGGGTCTCCCATAGTATCGCCCTTCCAAGGGATATGAGCCTGGATCTTTCACTTCAGGGAAGCTACTTGATTTCCAATGACAAGGATGCCTATCCAGATCCTGATGATCCCAAAGATGATTACAACAATTTCCATGATGGGCTCTTGTCCGTTGCCCTGTCTATCCCAGCTGCTGAATATATCACCGTTACGCCAGAAATCGACTGGTCGTTTCCCCTGTGTGACGATGCAGCAGATGCCATGCAGGCCGGAAATGCTGGACACGGTGGTAAGGATAATTTTCTGTATGGTGGCGTGACAGTCAGCCTTTCATTTTAACCCGCACAGCCTGCTTGCATCCTGCCGTATGTGGAAGCATCTCCAGGGCAGGGAAAAATCTGCCTTCAAGGTGATCGCCTCCATATCCTGGACGCAAGCAGGCCAGATATAGGAATAAGAAGGTGGGATTTTTACATTTTTGTAAAAAATTACTGCAAATTTTACAAAAATGAAGAAATCATTTATGCGGATTTGTCCCAAACAATGGCTTTGGTGCTGACTATGGTTCTCAATTGACCTGGAAAATCGATGGCATAATACCTGCAAGATATTATACAATTTTGTAAACTTTATAACAAAAATGTAAGATTGTGGGAGGAGAAAAGATTATGCCATCGATTTCAGCGGGAGATACTGCTTTTATTCTTGTTTCAGCGGCGCTGGTACTACTTATGACCCCGGCATTGGGCCTTTTCTATGCCGGAATGGTCAGGAACAAGAACGTCCTTGGCACCATAATGCAAAGCCTGATCATGATATCTGTGATCAGTCTCGAGTGGATCTATCTGGGCTATTCCATGTCCTTTGGTCCCGATGTCAGTGGAATCATAGGTGATCTGTCATGGTTCGGGCTTAAAGGCGTGGGGGTGGCCCCCAGTGAGACCTATGCCACCACCATTCCTCAAATTGTATTCATGATCTATCAGTGTATGTTCGCAGTGATCACCCCGGCACTCATAACCGGGGCGTTTGCCGAACGTATGCGCTTTGGCCCCTTTCTAATATTTAGTCTTTTGTGGGCACTGATTGTATACAATCCGGTCTGCCATTGGGTATGGGGATCAGGTGGATGGTTGAGTGAAAGGGGGGTGCTTGATTTTGCCGGAGGGCTGGTCGTTCATCTCACCTCTGGCGCTGCAGCACTGGCCGCAGCGATTGTCGTTGGCCCCAGGAGGGGCTTTAGAAAGGAAAATTTCATGCCCCATAACCTGCCAATGACCCTTTTGGGGGCAGGATTGCTGTGGTTTGGATGGTTTGGATTCAATGGTGGAAGCGCCCTGGCTGCGAATGGTATAGCGGGCACCGCCTTTGTGTCTACCCACTTGGCAGGCATGAGCGGAATGGCTATGTGGACATTGGTGGAATGGATGCACAGGGGCAAGCCGACCACTTTGGGGGCCGCCTCAGGCGCAATAGCCGGCCTGGCGACCGTAACCCCTGCTGCTGGTTTTGTGGGTCCCAATTCAGCGGTCATAATAGGCCTGCTGGCGGGGATCTGTTGTTATTTGGCTGTTACTGCCAAGACATCCCTGGGTTATGACGACAGCCTAGACGTTGTAGGCATCCACGGTTTGGGAGGGATAATCGGCACATTCTGCCTTGGAATATTCGCATCGAAGGCCGTTAATCCATCCGGGGCGGATGGTCTGCTTGCAGGCAACCCTGCCTTCCTGGGGACCCAGGTCCTTGGTATCGTAGTGGTGGGGATATACGCATTCGTGGCTAGTTGGATCCTGCTCAAGATAATGAATGCGGTAGTTGGTCTCAAGATGTCGGAAGAGGCCGAAATGGCCGGCCTTGACGTCAGCGAGCATAGTGAAACAGCATATAACTTGTAATTATTCCAAAGCATTTGCCAATAAATAGAAATTTCTGACTGCTAAGATGCCAGCCTGAATGAAGCTGGTATCTTCATAAATATTGATACTGATACAGGCAAGCCAGGCAGACCGCCATCGGCCATACGGGTAAGTTTGCGCTCGCTCTGTATCTTAACGGCAAGCCAACAACCTCTGGGAAGGACAATTTTTGTTTGAAATATCGAGTAGATATCCGATTTAGCAACGAGCTATACTGTCAGCAAGCAAAATGGGAACTTTCAAGAGGGTACATAAGGCAGGTATCAGAGGAGGACTTTAATGAATAGTGGTGATACGGCATTTATGCTTGTGGCTACGGCGTTGGTCATGTTGATGACCCCCGGGCTGGCCCTGTTTTATGGCGGGCTGGTACGTTCCAAGAATGTCCTTGCCACCATAATGCAAAGCTTTATATGTCTTGGAATTGTTTCTATAATATGGGTATTATACGGATATTCCCTTGCCTTTGGCCCTGACATAAACGGATTCATAGGCAATCTGGACTGGGTATTCCTGAATGGTGTGGGGACCCAAATCGGCCCGTATTCCAAGACGATACCGGACTTCCTGTTTTGTGCCTTTCAGCTGATGTTTGCGATCATCACCCCGGCACTCATAACCGGGGCCTTTGCAGAAAGGATGAAGTTCAGCGCCTTTCTGATCTTCACCGTACTATGGTGCACCCTGGTATATCTGCCTGTGTGTCACTGGGTCTGGGGTGGAGGCTGGTTGGGAAAGCTCGGTGCCCTGGATTTTGCTGGCGGCACCGTCATTCACATAAATTCAGGGGTCGCGGCACTGGCTGCTGCCCTGGTAATTGGCAAGAGAAAGGGGTGGGGGCGCGAGGCACTTCACCCCCATAATCTCCCGATGACCATACTCGGTGCCGGAATTCTGTGGTTCGGATGGTTTGGCTTCAATGCAGGAAGTGCCCTTTCGGCAGGTCAGACCGCGGTCCTGGCCTTCTTTACTACCCAGGTTGCCACCGGGGCCGCTGCACTATCCTGGGTCATGGCCGAGTGGATATTCCAAGGCAAGCCGACCACGCTAGGGGCTGCATCGGGGGCCTTGGCAGGGCTCGTGGCGATTACCCCTGCTGCAGGTTTCGTAAGTCCCTTGTCCGCTATCATCATAGGCCTGGTAGCAGGCACGCTTTGTTATGTGGCCGTACTTCTGAAGCCCAAATTTGGCTATGACGATGCCTTGGACGTGGTGGGAGTCCATGGAATAGGCGGTTTGTGGGGGGCCTTGGCTACAGGCCTTTTTGCCTCTACCGCAGTAAACCCTGATGGGGCGGATGGCCTGTTTTTTGGGAATCCCCATCAATTTGTAATCCAGGCCATAGGCGCAGGGGCCGCCATCGCCTATTCCTTCATCCTGACGATGGCCATCCTTAAAATTACCGACACCGTTGTCGGGCTACGTGTACCACTGGAAGAAGAAGTTCAGGGCCTGGATCTTACCGAACATGGAGAAACCGGTTATACTCTCTAAGGTGTCTTCGTCTTAGCAGAAACCAAATTTCTCTTTCGCCACTCCATGTGCACGCTCGACGTAGGTGAGTGTGGGACCCCTTTCACAAGAGGAGGATTTTATGAAAAAAATCGAAGCAATTATAAAGCCTTTCAAGTTGGACGACGTCAAAGAGGCCTTGAACGAGATAGGGATCAAGGGAATGACCATTTCTGAGGTCAAGGGGTATGGCCGTCAAAAGGGTCATAAAGAGATCTATAGGGGCGCTGAATACGTTGTAGATTTTATTCCCAAGGTAAAGCTTGAAATCGTTATAGATGCTTCTATGACCGAAAAGGTCATAGACACCATCCAGGCTGCGGCCAAGACCGGTAAAATCGGTGATGGCAAGATATTTGTGGTTCCCGTGGAAGACGTAATAAGGGTCAGAACCGGGGAAAGGGGTAAGGACGCCATATAGCCCGGCACCCAATCCAGGCCAGGCATGATCACGGCCCGCGTATTTTCGGCAATACCCTACTGCCTCTCTGGACGCTATGAAGAAGACACGGCCATCGATAGAGACTCTATCCTTTAGGTAAGCAGTGGGGCGATCTGGATTCGCCACTGAATCTTTTTCTTTAGGATACCTCTAAAAATCAGGAACTTCGTTCAAGGGCAAAGTGCACGTGAAAAATGATCGCGGGCATCTTGTTGATATTTCGAGTACTATTTTTCAAGTGCAATATACCCATTGGGTAAGAGAATAATTTTTAGAGGTCCCCTTTAAAAAAGTATTGCAAAGTTGATTAATTGACACAGACACAGCTAATTACACAATCAATAAGTGAGGAATTAATAAAACGGCTTTCTCCCAGGCAGGCGCTTTCTGCCCTGTGGCAGGAGGGCCTGGCAGGCCGCCAGTTATTGAAAGAGCATTCCTCGCTTATTGATAAATTCATCAAAGACCTGTTCTTGTCCCTGCCCGAAACGGGCAGGAACAGTGTGGCACTGGTGGCACTAGGCGGTTACGGAAGGCAGGAACTGTTTCCATATTCCGATATAGACCTCCTTTTATTGTATCATCAGGAAGCCGAAGGTGAGATAGAGTCGCTTGCTGAAAAATTGTTTTATCCACTGTGGGACGCCGGCCTTGACGTTGGACATGGCGTAAGGACCCTGGACGCCTGCCTGGAGGATGCGAAGAGGGATTTCTTCTTCCAGGTTGCCTTGTTGGATGCCAGGTTAATCTGTGGTAACAAGGGGCTTTTTTCGTCGCTTCTGGAGAGATCCATGGAGAGGTTCGTCCATGGCCAGAGAAAGGCCTTTACAGAGAACATGATGGCACACAGGAACCAGCGGCACATCAGGTTCGGCGACCATACCTACCTGCTTGAGCCCAACATCAAGGAAAGTCGTGGTGGGCTCAGGGACTATCAGGCAATCCTCTGGACATCAAAGGTCATGTTTGGTCTTGAAGGCCTGGAGGCATTGTCGGATGCAGGCATGCTCACGGGGACAGAGGCCAGAGTCCTTGAAGAATCCCACGACTGCCTGATCAGGATCCGCAATAAATTACACTACGTAAGCAGAAGAAAGAACGACCGTCTCTATTTCGAATATCAGCAGGAAATAGCAAAGGCACTAGGCCATCACAACCTTGGTGGGCTCCTTGGTGTGGAACACTTTATGGGGCATGTGCACAAGTGCATGCACGATATTGCCACCACCTCCGACCTGTTTTTTGAACACGTCCAGGAGGTGCTTGGCCTGAGAAGGCCCACCATAGACGACCGCATACTTGAACCCGGTATAGAATTGCTAGGGGGCAAGATCCACCTGACGGATAGGGAACTCATTAAACGTAAGCCCGATATCCTGATGAAGATATTTCTTCACGCTGCGAGGCAGGGGTGTCCGGTACACTATCTCAGCCGCAGAATTATAAGCGAAGCGGCTACGGGCCTAAGCAAATCATTGAGAAGATCCAAACGGGCATCGAATGCATTCCTGGATATCCTCATGGAGGCCAAGAATCCGGAGCAGGTGCTGGATGAAATGCTCGAGACCGGTTTGCTCACTGCCTATCTTCCTGAATTTAAGAGAATCCTAGCCCTTGCGCAACACGATGTCTATCACGTCTACACCGTAGACCGCCATTCCATAGAGACAGTGGTGGAACTTCATAATCTCAGGGAAAAGGAACCCGCACGCTTTGATGCCCTGGAGTCCCCCAACCTCCTGTTTCTTGCAGCACTGTTACACGACATCGGCAAGGGGGAAGGCAGCGGACATGCAGAAAGGGGCGGCGAAATTGTCCTCAAGATCGCCAAGAGGATGGGGTTGACCGACAAAGATGCCTCCTGTCTGTCCTTCCTCGTTAGAAACCACCTCTTTTTGATAGATACTGCCATGCGCCGTGATCTCGAGGATGAGTCCCTCGTCATAAAATGCGCGAGGAAGATCAAGCATCACGATACGCTTAACATGCTTTTCCTCCTGACAATAGCCGATTCCAAGGCTACAGGCCCTACCGTCTGGAACGATTGGAAGGCAGCCCTGTTACTGGAGCTTTATCAAAAGATAGACCACCTGCTGGATCAATCATACCTGGTGGACCCAGACAGAATCCAGGCAGTCGAGTGGATGAAGGAACAGGTGGCTAGCAGGCTTGGGCCTGAAGAATCAGAAAGGGTGCTTCCTTACCTTCCCGAGGACTATCTGCTGAGTTTCACGCCCGAGGCGATAATACAGCACCAGCAACTCAAGAAGCAGTTGAGCGTGAAAAACGTCCTGGTGTTGCCCGAATCAAAGGGGAATTATTGGTCGATCCTGATAATGGCCAGGGACAGAACAGGGCTTATGTCACGTATTTGCGGCACCCTGGCCCTACATAACCTGAATGTCCTTACTGCCAATATCTTTACCCTGAAGGATGGAATCGCTGTAGACGTATTGGATGTATACAGCACAGTCGATCTGGATTTCCATGAAAAAGACTGGGCAAAATTACAGAAGGATCTTGAGACGGCGATCGATTACAGACTGGGCTTGTCTCACAGGTTGGCCGAAAAATTTTCAGGTATTTCATCAAAGGTAAACAAAACCGGGATACAGCATGGAACAAAAGTAATAGTAGACAACAAGGCCTCGGACTTTTATACACTTATCGAGGTTTGTGCAGAGGACACACCCTGTCTTTTATATAGCATAACGCGCACGCTGGCGGATTTTGGTATAAATATCTTTAAGGCAAGGATAGGAAAAAATGTGGACCAGGCCCTTGATGTGTTCTATGTATTGGACAACTTGGGACAAAAAATCGAGGACAGACAGTTCGAACAAGAAATAAAAAGGGCCTTGGAGTTTGCAGCCACCGGATGCCTTATATGACACGGGCACGGCGTACAGCCGTTTTACAGGACAAATCCGAATGATATCACCCGGTCCAGGTGACTGTCTTATTCTCCCCCTTTTCGAACACGAAAGGGGGCTCATCCGGATGAAATTTAATTAAAAAAGGAGGAACATCTTATGACCCCAAAGGACGTACTGGAAATGATCAAGGAAAAGGATATCAAAGTGGTTGATCTCCGCTTTATGGATTATCCAGGCACATGGCAACACTTCACTGTACCGGTAAGCGAAGTAGACGAGGGTTGTTTTGAGGACGGTTTTGGATTTGACGGGTCCAGCATCCGCGGATGGCAGCCTATTCATGCAAGCGACATGCTTGTAGTACCAGACCCCAACACCGCTCTCGTAGATCCCTTCTTTGAAGAGCCCACCCTGGTATTGATAGGCAATATTATCGATCCACTCACGAAGGAACCCTACAGTAGGGATCCAAGGAATATCGCTCAAAAGGCCGAGGCCTACCTCAAAAGCACTGGCGTAGGCGATACTGCATTCTTTGGCCCTGAGGCGGAATTCTTCATATTTGATGACGTTCGCTTCGATAATGTCTCCAATGGATGTTTCTATGAGGTCGACTCAGTTGAAGGCATCTGGAATACGGGAAGGGATGAATGCCCCAACCTCGGATATAAGCCCCGCCACAAGGAAGGCTATTTCCCAGTACCTCCCATGGACAAATTTCAGGACATGAGGACCCAGATGCTTCTCACCCTTGAATCCCTGGGGATCGAGGTCGAATGTCAGCACCACGAGGTGGCGACTGCCGGGCAGGCAGAAATAGATATGCGTTTCAAGCCCCTTCTTCAAATGAGCGATCAGCTTATGTGGTTCAAATATGTACTGAAAAACGTTGCTTATCAACACGGGCGCACGGTTACATTCATGCCCAAGCCACTCTATGGTGACAATGGAACCGGTATGCATACCCATATAAGTATATGGAAAGATGGACAGCCGACCTTTGCAGGGGATAAATACGCAGGGCTTTCAGAAAATGCGATGTATGCTATTGGTGGAATACTCAAGCATTGCAGGGCGCTCTGTGCCTTTACCAATCCATCTACCAACTCCTATAAACGCCTCGTACCGGGTTTTGAAGCACCTGTGAACCTTGCCTATTCCAGCCGTAACCGCAGTGCCTCTGTTCGTATCCCGATGTATTCACAATCACCAAAGGCAAAGAGACTGGAATTCAGGACCCCTGATCCGACATGTAATGGTTACCTAGCTTTTTCAGCAATGCTCATGGCTGTGCTCGATGGAATAGAAAACAAGATCGATCCAGGTGAGCCTATGGACAAGAACATATATGATCTCCCACCAGAGGAATTGGCAAATATTCCCTCTGCACCAGGTTCCCTGGAAGAGGCCCTTGAGGCACTAAAGGAGGATCATGAATTTCTCTTGAAGGGGGATGTCTTCACCCAGGATGCCATTGACATGTGGATTGATTACAAGACAGAAAACGAGGTAAATGCCGTCAAACTTCGTCCACATCCCTACGAGTTCTTCTTATACTATGATATCTAACTAATCCTTTGCCTCTGTCATAAAAGACACAAAAAGGCCCTATCTACGTATCCTGGATAGGGCCTTTTTATTTGAACTGTAAGCGGTTTGACTAACAGCTACCCATTTAAGAAAGGATTTTTACTGTGAAATACATCCTGATCGTGGATTATATTTTCATGCAATGGTGGGTGGGAGCGTCTAAGGGGCATGGGTTGCATGGAGCATTCGGCGTGGGAGACCTGGAACATATCCCAATGCCAGTGGCTATAGAACAAGTAATATTATTTATATAGTTTCGTTGCTAGGGAAAATTGTATAAAGAGAGGCTTCTAAAAAATTACTCCTTTGTCCAATGGCTTTATTTCATTCAAGAATAATTCGAATATCAATAAGATGTCTGTGATTAATTGTTCTGTGTACCTCGGCCTTGAATAAAATTGTCAATTTTTACCACCCTGAAGGCGATCAAGCTGCCTGATGGGCACACATTATTTTAGAGGCCCCCAGTCTTTCCTGAAGGTTGTTGAGAAAGGACTTTACGAGAAATGAAAACTCCTCCAGTTTAAAGGGCTTGGCCAGGTAGGCATCCGCTCCCAGGGCCCTGGCAAGGCGTTCATTATCCGGATAGCCCGATATGAGTATGCAAATTTTTTGTGGAAAGGTCTGCCTGATCTTTCTCAAGAGATCCAATCCACTCATACCGGGCATATTCACATCGGTTATGATGATGTCAATGTTATTCTGTTTCACTTTCAAGGCCTGCCAAGCAGAGACGGCATCATTAAAGGATATAACTTCATCATGCACGTAGGATTCCAGGAACTCGACCAGGAACTCTTTCAATGCACAATCGTCTTCTACCACTGCTATTTTAACAGATACCACAACCTCCTCCTATCATCCTTCCGAAACAGACAAAAAGGTGTGAATACGCCGTCCTTTCTCTTTAATTTTATACAGGCTCTTATATACTATTGTTACACTAAAATATCTTCCAAGGCAAGGCCTTTAACTGTTTGGTAATTTTGCCAATTTAGAAATCCCCGTATCTACGCAGCACTGTGCCTCGTACCCTTTAAAGGGCAAATTCCTTCCCCTTCTAGGGCCCTTGTAAAGCAACTATTTTGTGGGAGTCCAAGGCCCCCAAGTAAACAAAAAACCGACATGTCCTTGGCATACACCATTCTCTTCCGCGAACAAGCGATACAATTTATAGGACAAGAGAGAAATTTCAAGGGATCTTTTTAGGCATCTTGCATATAATCCCAAATTATGCACTTCAAATGCCGAACAAAAATATTGTTCCTTAAATTTCAAGATGTTATAAGCAAGAAACCGTTTTCGTTTTTTCACCTAAAAGGTGCAAGCAAAATGCAATGAAGTTGTTCGGCATTTGAAGTCGCAAGGGGCTCGAAATTTTACCGAATCTGCTGCGTTATCAGGGACTGAAATACCTAAGTAGATGCCTTGCATCTCCGGCAAACTTTCGAGCTGCATAATCTGGGATAATACTTTAAATTGAGAAATGCTTAATTTTCAGGGTTGGAATTGTAAGGAAAACTGCCAAGGCCTGGGCAGAGATTGCAGAGGCGAACATTCCAATAGGTTTTCTACTGGCCTTTTTGGAAACCCTGTCAAAAAAAATGCAGATAAGGAAAAAGGGTTGTTAATGATACTGGATTTATCTGCTATCTGCAGAGGATATCAACCCCGGATGTAATTGGAAATCATCCCATGAAAGGCGGCCTCTTTGAAACCTTTGTCTTCATGGAGATTTTAGAAAATTTGCAGATGCTGCCCCGACCTTTTATACTATTCAAGGAGTTCAGCACGTAATCAATGGCAGAGGGCCTATCTTAGCCGGAAATGATATCTTCTGCCAGCGTGGCTCTTTACACAGATAACTGTTTTTTAAGCACAGAGGGCGCCGAAAGGAACATAAGCGTAAAAGACGGTGGTAGAACCATGCCCCGTCTTTCAACAAGTTTGTTTAAAAATTATTTTAACTTTTTCAGTGAGATTTATCTCCCACTGTGATGAGTGGCCGCAATTTTTCGAACTTCTTATCCCCGATTCCCTTTACGTTGATAAGTTCATCAACTGATTTGAAGGAATGCATTTTCCTGTATTCCACGATGGCCTTGGCGGTCTTGGGACCAATCTTGGGAAGGGCCTGCAGCTCTTCCATAGTGGCAGTATTTATATCGACCTTTTCGGCAGATATGGCAGGTATTGTAAACGAAACAGCCGCTATTGCCAGGACTAGAATCAAGCAGGTTTCAAGATGCCTCTGGATTTTCACCAACATTACCACACCTCCTTTAGGATATTTCTATTCCTTTTCGGAAAATGGCAGTTGGAACTTTAATTTTGTGTCCTTGGGTGGGGCAATTTCAGGTCGCATCAAGTGGGCATTTTACGATTGCCATTTACAAGAGGGGGTGAGGTGAAGGCTTCTTCACCTCACCCTGTTAGATCATGACGGATCAGGGTGAATTGTGAAAGGCTCCCGATCCGAATCAAGGTTCAGCTTCTTTAGGATCTTTCGTCACGGACTCCTGGCGTTTGTCCCAAAGTTCCTTGGGCAGACTGCCGATACATTCCTTTGCATAGGGACAATGGGCAGCACAGCCGAAATCCACCCTGGGATTGTGGATCTTGCGTCCGCATTTTTTGCAAGTCCGCCATATATCATCCTTAAAGAACTCTACGGTAGAGTCACACCCAGGACATTTCAGTTCAAAGATGGCCTCTGGATTCCAGTAGCGTGTATCCTGGCCAGGGCATTTCATGGTTTTGTGTCCCCTCTTGTTTACCCGAGGATTGCCTTCAGGTCCTCTTCGGGAGTCGTTATGGGTTGAACGTTATAGTTCTTCACCAGCACATCCAGGACGTTTGGCGTGATGAAGGCCGGAAGGCTGGGTCCCAGCCTGATGTTCTTGACTCCAAGGGCGAAGAGTGTCAGGAGGATGGCCACGGCCTTCTGCTCATACCATGAAAGTATCATGGATAGCGGCAGGTCATTGATGCCACAATTGAATGCCTCTGCCAGGGCCGAGGCGATTTTGATGGCCGAATAGGCATCGTTACACTGTCCGATGTCAATCAATCTCGGGATTCCGTCGATGTCTCCAAGCTTCATGTCAAAAAACCTGAATTTTCCGCAGGCGAGGGTCAGCACTACACAGTCTTTTGGTACCATTTCGACAAATTTCGTATAGTAGTTGCGCCCTGGTTTGGCGCCGTCGCAGCCGGCAACCAGGAAGAAATGACGTATTTTGCCGCCCTTTACCGCCTCAATTATCTTGTCGGCCACGGAAAGTACGGCATTCCTGGCAAATCCCACGGTCACAGAGCCCTTGTCGGTGTCCTCTGTATAACCCTCCATTTCCAATGCCTTTTCGATAACCGGGGTGAAATCCTTGTCGGCAATGTGTGCTACGCCAGGCCAACCTACAAGGCCGGTGGTGAAGATGCGATCCTTGTATGATTCGTGAGGCTTCTGGATGCAGTTCGTCGTCATGACGATAGGGCCAGGGAATTCCCTGAATTCCCTGGTCTGATTCTGCCAGGCAGTGCCAAAGTGGCCATAAAAATGCGGATATTTCTTGAGGCCTGGATATCCATGGCACGGAAGCATTTCGCCGTGGGTATAGACATTGATGCCCTTGCCTTCTGTCTGTTTAAGGATGGTTTCAAGGTCCTTGAGGACGTGGCCGGATACCACTATGGCCTTACCCTTCTTCGACCCCAGCGGCACTTCAGTAGGTACCGGGTGTCCATAGGTGCCCGTGTTCCCTGCATCGAGGATCTCCATTGCCCTCAGGTTGGTCTCTCCGCACTTGAGAACGAGGCCCAGCAGGTCTTCGAGCGTGTTTTCCTTGTTCAGGGTGGCGGCCATGCCTTCGTGTATGAAATCGTATACCCCTTGATCTTCCTGACCAAGTATCTGCGCATGATCCGCATAGGCGCACACCCCCTTCAGGCCGTAGACCAGGGTCTCTTTCAGAGACAGGATGTCTGGGTTCGGTTCTGCGTCAAACCTTATCCCGTGGGCCTCGCCCTGTTTTACCAGCTCCTCCTTGGCAGATGCGGGTTCGAAGGAAGCGGCTTCGCCAAGGTCGCTAGTGTCACCACCGGCGGCCGTTACCTTTGCCTTGAGGGCCTCTCGGAGATCAACGCACCTGCGGATGAGTTCCACAAAACGGTCGGCGTCGAAATCCACGTTTGTCAGGGTAGAAAAGACCGCCTCACACGTGAAGACATCCACGTCTCTACTTGTGACGCCAACCCTGCGTCCCTCGGTCGCCACCTGTGACAGCCCTTTTACGGCATAGATCAGAAGATCCTGAAGTGCCGCTACATCCGGCTGCTTTCCACATACACCGATGGTGGTACAACCCTTTCCTTTAGCTGTCTGTTCACACTGAAAACAAAACATAGTTACTCTCCTTGGTTTTTGTTTGATATCTAATGATCTGTCGATCATGGTTGAAGGCTGGATACGATTGGTTCCAAGCCTGTCCTGTCAAGTACTTCACCGAAACGTTCTTCCCCGTGGCAGTTGGCCACGAAATGGTCTACACAATGCCCGACAAGCTCCACTACATCGTTACTTGAATGGATACCGGCAATTTCCGTTCCCAGGCTTGGATGCCTGCCCAGCCTGCCGCCGAGCAAGACCCTGTAACCGCTCATTTCCTCTTCCAGTGCACCTGTTGGACAATTTTTGATACATTGGCCACACATCAGGCATTTTGCGGAATCGATTGTCGGTCCATTCCCCGAAGAAAGATCTATGGCGCCTTCTTTACAGATGGCTACGCACTGGCCACAATCTGTGCATGCATCCCCTATGACCCGTGGCCTGCATGCCCCGATTATTCCAATATCGGCGATTTGTGGCCTGGAACAGGCGTTGGGGCAATCTGAGATGGCGATACGGAATTCATTGTGCAGTTTGAGGGGGCCGTGGACGGTATTACTAAGGAAGCCCTTTAGGTCCTTAGGCCTGAGGACAGCTTCCAATCTATCAACGAGGTGTTCGCCACGAACCGCCCTGTTTGGGCACCCGCCGAGGCCAAAACAGGTTTCAATTCGATATCCGCGGACCTCTTCCTCCATGTTTGTCAGGTAACGCTGCTGTACTGTCCTAACGTGTTCTATCTTCACCTTCGCCGAACCTAAATGCCTAGCCTCGTCCTCTATACGGCGTCTAACCCTCTTGCGCACAAAAAAGGGTATCCTCGATATAGCCCTTTCCGCCTTGTCATCCCAGATCATATGTGTCCAACCCCTAGGTCTTTTTAATCGTAGCCGATCACAGGGTTATCGTTGAAGACCGGTAAAATCCTGGTCCGCGTTAATCATTTATGTTGAATCCGATAATCCCAAATTTTCATGGGGTCCATTCCCTTGAAGTCACAAGGGTTCGTAACTTTTACCGAATCTGCCGCCTTGCCATGGATTGGGGCACCCAAAAAGTTTTTATCTTGGCCCCCTTCGCCTCACATCTTTAGCAAATTTGCGAACTGTATTGTTCGGGATAATAGATCATTTGAGATTCAAACGCCTTGACTTAAGTCAAGGAGGGAATGATTTCCTCAAAGATACATCCAAGTCCTGCCAGCGGGTCGCAGGGCGTTACCATCAGGCTGGCCTTGCCACGCGAAGGTTAGTCGTCGGCAGGCCGTTGCTGCTCCCTGGAGCGTTGCAACAGTTTTAAAAATGGATTCGATATCGGAGCGGGTGATCCCTTCACCGAATTGTTTTGCGTATTGCCGCCGAAAAATCCCGGGATGGAACGAGACGTAGTACTGCCTTTTGTCGAGTGGGATCGGTCAGGTTGTATCCCTGGCGTCGTAGCTCTGGTTCGCGATCTGGAGACAGGTGGTGCCACCCCATGATAGAATTTGGGCCGGATCACCACGGGTTTACGTTTTTGAGATGGATTGGTTGGGCGGGCCTTGGCGGAGGAGGTGGATGTAGCAGCAGGAACAGGGATGGGATTGACCGGTTGCGGTGTCTGGATTACAACCGGGGCAATGGCCTTTCTTTCCTTTTTTTCCGAACCAAATACACGAAGAAAGGCATCCTTGTCCCCAGAGACCAGCTTGATACCACTTGAAGAGATGGAGACCACCTTCCAGCCATCTACGAGGTCCCCGATACTCAGGACCCGGTAACGTGGTTTTTTGTAGCGTCCCCGTCTGGGTGTTTCATCGGGTTCCATGGCCCTGAGATAGGCCCTGCGGTTATTACCGGCAACTATGATGCCATATACCTGATAGCGTTTCTTGAGGTCATTGCTACTGTTCGATTGATTGCCAAGGTCTTCCTGCCTGTTTTTCCCTCGTTCCGGGTCGAAGGGGTCCTTTGCTACTATGGTGTTGTAGGGGCCAAGGTCTATGGTCTTGGGTGCTCCTGCAGGATAGGCCTTTACAGGTGGCATTACACATAGGGAGGTGCCGAGGATCGCCAGGAAGAGATGGCTGAGTACGGATCGGTTGAAGGAGACCGGATGGTAATCAGTCCTGCCTGTGTGCATGAAGATCTCCGCTGTCCTGATCCAGGTATTTTTTCCCGAGTGCCTTTTTGAGGGATTTTATTTTCTGTGAGAATTCCCTCGTTATGGCATCTGCCTGCTCCCTGGAGGTGATAACATGGGGGGTTATGGCAAAGAGTAATTCTGTCTTCGTGTTCTTGAACCCCTTTTTCCCAAAGAAATAACCTAACACCGGCAAATTTTTCAGAACCGGTATGCCGGCATTGATCCGTTCCTTCTGTGTCTGGATCAGTCCGCCGATAATAATCGTCTGCCCGTCCTGGGCCACCAGAGTCGTGTTTGCCTTTCTCGTCTTGAAACGTGGGGAGCTTATACCCCCGGTGGTTTCATCTGTGACCGAGCTTACCTCCTGCGTGATCTCCATCCTGACCAGCCCGCTATCGTTGATGGAGGGTTTTACCTTGAGAATGATGCCAGCATTCCTGTATTGAACGGACTGGGTGGTCGTGCCCCCATTGGTGACGGTGGTCCCTGTCAAGGTGGGAACGTCGTCCCCCACCTCTATGGTGGATTCTTGGTTGTCTATGGCCAGGATGTTTGGGGTCGACAGGATGTTGACATCGGTATTTTCAGCAAGTACGGTCAAAAGGGATCTCAGGCCGTTGGCACTGTCGAAAAGGCTGTAGCCAAAACCGGCAAATTTTCCCCCGATATCCTTGTAGCTGGCATTTTCAGCTGCGGTATTCAGGAACATGGTCCCGGAATAAGGGGCGCCGTTCAATTTTATTCCCTTGTTTTTTATGAACCATTCTACGCCATACTGAACGTTATTCTTCAGGGTAACATCAAATATCAAGACGTCGATCAGGACCTGTCGTGGCTTGACATCTATCTTTCTCAGCACCTGCATTATTATTGCATAATCTTTTGGTTTTGCCTTGACTATGATGGCATTGTTCACCTCATCGGGTATGATTTCCACCTGGCCGGAAAGCTCGCCGGTAGCGCCCATTTTGCTGGTCTTGATCTTTTTTTCGCGCCTTACGATAACCGTTTTGTTCTTTGATGCCCTGGATGCACCTTCCGTTCCATAGAGCTGTTTTAAAAGATCCGCAATGTCCTTGGCCTGGCCGTTTTGTACAAAATAGACATATACCCTGGCCCCCTTCTCTGACTGGCCCTGGTCCAGCTCCTTGATCCATTTCCCTACCGTATTCAGTATATTTTCCCACCTCGTTACTACAAGAATGGCGTTGATGGTCTTCAAGGTGATTATCTGGAGGCTGTCCGAGTCGATCCCAGGTCTTGCGTAGAGCCCCTTGCTCTTGAAGATCTTTGCGAGATCGCTGGAAAGATCTTCGGCATCGGTATATTCCAGGGTGAAAAGTCTCCAATGTATGTCCTTGAAAATGTTCGTGTCGAGGAGGCCCAGGATTCGTGCAACCTTTTGGATATTGGGAGCAGTGTCACAGATGATGAGGGAGTTAGAGCTTTGTAGCGGCACTATCAATGCCCCAGGTGACAAGAAATTTCTGAGACTTGCCACGGTATTTGTGGCGGCCAGGTATTCTAGTTGAAAGACCTGGATAACATCACCTGGATGTTCAGGCCTTTGCCCGATCCCTGCAATCTGGTTGCCCATCTTGGCGCTGTTTGCCTTTCTGACCACCTTATAAAGGCCCTTTGTCCCCCTGGTAATTGCAAGGCCCTGCATTTGAAGAATGGAATTTACCAGGTCCAGTAGCCCGTCCCTGGTGTATTTCCCCTTGATGTGCAGGGAGATGGTGCCCCTTATCGCAGGATCCACCACGTAATTTAATCCTAGTATCTGCCCCAGGACCTGATCCAATACCGGGTATATGTCCATGTTGTCCAGGGTAATATTGATCAGGCGTTTCTCCCTTGGGCCTGCTCCCTGATAGGGAGAGGTCATCGTCTCTGAAGGGCTTGCGGCCTGAAGTTCATTAACCTGGCTCCCCTGTGTTTCCTGGGCCAGACCAACATGGGCAACCATCCCAAGAAAGATAAAAAAAACAGCTATCGAAAGGGACAGCGTCTGCCATTTTCTTCTATTCATTTAGTCTGTTTCTCCTGCAAGACAAGGGCTTCGACCTCAAGATTGACCCGTAGGTACGGCTTTCTTCCTCTGACCTTTATAATATTTATATTGTATATCCGGTATTCCTTCCCAGCCCTTTCGAGAAGATTCAGGAAACCAACCAGTTTTGCGGTGTCCGTTTTGACGGTGAAAGTGGATACAGCCAACTGGTAGTCCCTCCAGTGCCTGCTTCTCGATGTTTTGTAGGTGACAACCTCAAGACCCGCTTCTGAGGCCTTTTTGAGCAACAGGTCCTGCAGATTTGATGCTACCACCTGAGGGGTATCACCGGGCAGGAGTTGCTTTTTCAGGCGCTCAAGCTTTGATTTTGCCAGCTTTATCTTGTCATTGACTCCCCTGAGTTTTTTGAATTCCTTGTTGATCAGGCGGATCCTGGCGGTTTGGGATTCTACCTGCAACGTCTTGTTCTCTAGCTTTCTGGAGAGCGGGTCGTAGATGAACGAATACCACAGGATTACGACGATGATTAAAATCCCATACCTCAAGAACGGGGCCTTGTGGGATAGTATATCGGATACCCCACCTGTCATTTGTCCGTACCACCAATGGATTTGATCAGAATTTCAACCGAAAAACGTTCACGCTGGTACCGGTCCTTGGTAACTGGGGAGATAAGTTTTACATTGGAAAACAGTGGGCTCTTGCGCCATCTGGCCATTGTTTCCACGGCGGAGGCCCCCTCTGCGCTGATTCTCAGTTTGTTTTTCCTTAGCCTTAGACTCTTAATCCAGGTGTTGTCCGGCGTAAGCTCGGCCAGTTCCTTTAGGATAGACAGCGCAGAGGGATATTCACTTTTGAAATCGTTCAAGTCATTGATCTGTTTCTCTATCTCCTCAAGCCTCTTTTGTGATATACGAAGCGGTTCTATACGCTTGTCCAGTGCCTGGATTTGGATTTCCTGTTGCTTCAGTATCCTGGAAGCCTTAACGGTTTCCAGGACCAATCCACCAGTGGTCCATAGGATGACGGCAGCGGTCAATGCGGCTGCCATCTGGAACATACTGATCTTGAGGCGAAATGGCCTCTTCCGGGGCTCCTCCTGGAAAGAAATTTCAGGATAGGAACTAAGTCCCAAGCAGGCGGTTGCCAGCCCCCAATTGAATCCCTTCACCGAATGACATAGATACTCCATGTCCCTTAGAAGCCTGCAAGGGTCCTTTGAACGTAACTCGAGGGCATCCTTCTCTGAAAAACCTATAAAAAAGTCAGGAGACCGGGCATGTTCACGAAAGGGCCGTGGCAGGTAATCGGACAGCTCCAGTAATTTCCCTGCGACATCCCCTGGATTCCCTGTATCCAAGAGGTGGGAGCCTTCCCAGCATTCTGTGCCATGGAGGGATACGACCATGTCTTTTCCCTGGATGCCAACACTGAGACTTGGGAAGGAGGCATGGGCCGATTCCCGCAGGAATATGTCCAACCCTAGGGAGGCCGGGCATGCGTATAATTCAGACTTGTTATGGCCGGTATCTTTTATGATTTCAAACAGGGGTTCGAGGACGGATCTTGGCACGTATGCCAGTAAGACCTTCGTATGGCCATCCCGCACGAAGGCCCATTGATCGAAATAGATCTCTTCGGGTTTCAGGTGGACATGCAGGCCTATGGACATACGGACCGATTCGGTTGCATCCTCAGGCGATAGTTGAGGGAAATCTATCTCCCGTAAGAAAAACAGCTTCCTTGAAAGGCCAAGGCAGATCCTGCGCCTCTTGGCTGGGTGTATCGTCTTGAGCAGTCCCCTCAGTTGTTCCTGTGGTGAACGCGGGGATTCCCCAAGTGGCTTTGGCAGGCTGGCAGTGCGCCATTTGCCCCCCTGTTTTTTCAGGCACATGGTTTCCAGCTTGGAGTCATCCAGGAATAGACCCAGAATTTCATTACAACCCTTGAACATTTATTCGCTTTCTCGTGTATTGTCCCGTGTCCGGTACGTGTCGTTGTCCTTCAGCACCATACCAGTGAAGTCCTCGGACCAGTGGACTATCCTGTAAGTCTTGTATGTTTTTCCATTGCGTTCAAGCGACCAGAATATCTGGTAATGCCTAGAACGCCACGAAGTCTTGAGCCGTAATACGCCATGTCTTGAGGCCTGCTTCTTGAACTTGATGCCCCCTATTTCTAAAAGTGGCATCGGTGCAAACTCCTTTACCACATCCGGAGTTTTATTGTAAATTGTAAATAGGTCTTGTAAGCCACCGATCCATATTCCTTCGCCATCCCGGGCGGTACCGGATTCATCCTCGTGCCATTCAAGCGGTCCGTAGTAGTCCCTTTGGGAGACCCCATTTACAAGTTGAAGCTCCTCCAACAGATGAAATGGTCCGTTTGCCGGGTGATAGGGTGGGGTCTTCTCCTGATAGACCCTGTCCTCGGCACCATGAAGCCGGATCAACTTGTCCGGGTCCTTCCAGTCCAGGATACTGTCGGTAATGGTATCGGCCTTCTCCAGCCTGTCCCCACCAAGTATTGATCTTATCACCTCTCTTATTTCCTCATCCGGTGCCTTGTTCAGGTCAATTTTTCCACTTTCATCTTCCAGGCGTAAGTCGACCATACGTCCTGCGAATTTTATCTCGTACAAGGAGCCGTCTGCCACGATAAGGCCATGATCCCAGGCCTCGTCCGTGTCCATACCGATTGGTGCAAGGCGCAAGGCCGAAAATCTTAGGAGAGATCTGGTCATTTCCAGGCCTTGTATGTCATCCCAGGCGTTTTGCCCAAGGTTTCTACGGATACGTGCCTCTATGGCGAAGAAACCGCCTATGATGGTGAGCATGGCCAGTACCCATAGTACCAGGATGAGCACGGATCCCCCCTGACCGTCAGGAAGGCATGAGCCAGGGCCTTCTTGCACCTGCCCGGAGCCAGGGGCATGAGATACCTCAAGAGACGGATACATGGAAAATATGCCTTGATGTCATGATGCGTCCTGAATCACCGTTTTCGAAGATAAGGGTCAAGGCTATTGCCCTTGGCGGTTTGCCATGTCTCTCCCACTGCCTGGGCCAGGTATCAGGTTCTGTATCTCTTGCCTGGTCTTCGTAGGAAAACGTGACACTCTTTAGCCATGGGATTATCGATATGTCCCATCCTTCTTCGATCAGGGCCGGCCTGCTTTCTTCCGTAATGTCCTCCGGCAGCCTGGCCTTCAGGTCATCCTTAGTAGTTATGATCCTTTGTCCATAGATCAATTGTCCTTTATCAGGGTCGAACCGGTATGTCACAAGGAATATACCACCGGCTCCTGCACCGATAGGGACGTGGGTGGTTACCATGGTTAACCCATCTTCCGATCCCTCGAACAGGGAGAAATCCTTCAACCCAGGCTGTGACCCATCGACAATCGCCCTGAGCTGCATACTCAGGAGCCCCTCTATGGCGGTGGCCGCAACCAGTTGTTCATTTCCACCCTTTGCCCTGGTATAGGCGCCGATACCCGTCCTTAGCGCAAGGGAGAGAATGACTATAATGATGGACATCAGCGTAATGGAGATCAATAGTTCCAGCAGGGTAAACCCTTCCTGTACGCTGATGCCCCCCCTGGCCTCTGTCCGGAGGTACTGGCCCGGATGAGGATCGTTTCTACGCCAAGCCTTGTTTACTTGGGCAGCCAGGTTGAGTTGAAGGTTGGACGATATCATCATTGCTGAATCCTTGGCCTAAGATTGTCCAGCATCCGTAGAGGGTATCCATGTGATCAGTTTAAGCGGCGAAGAATGCGGAGGGATGATTTCGATGATCATTTCCTTGAGTCCTGGGACTTCGCTCTCTACGGGTTCCTTGTCTTCATGGGAAATGGCCACCTTAAGCCCATGTAATTCCATCCTGAAACGCCAACCTGGATGATCTTTTACCTCGCCTTCGTCGGAATCCGGTATCTCTGCCTCCGAATAATATCTGTTGAGCAGGTCCTCGGCTATCGATGCGGCCTCCCTGGTGATATCACCTCTAAAGGCCTGCCTGTGGCCCATGGCAAAGCCTCCCAGGAGCGTACCCAGGGCAATACCAACTATAGCAGTCGCCACCAGGACCTCGAGTAATGTGAAGCCATGGTTGCCACGGGCCGTTTTTGCCTCTGGGCAGATAGTTTCCATCATGATGTGAACTCAACCATTTTTTATCATGAGGGTACAAGGGTTATACGTATTATCCCTAATAACTTGTCCACGTAGATCCGGGCCGTGCCCCCTTCTTCCAGCTTGAGGTCCAGTTCGCCCCCGCTCGAACTTCCATCCGGGAAGAAAAGGATACCGTAGATCCCTTTGTTCATTCGTGTTACGCCTTCCCCTTCCACCTGTACGGATTCGGGGATTTCTTGCCACCTGGTGCCACCTACACTGAAGCGTCGTTCTTCCCCATCGATCAAGAAAGGGACCGTATCCCCTCTGCCAAGGCTGGCATTCCTGGCCCTGAAAAGACCGTTGCTGAAATCTTTGACAAAACGCCTTTCATCGGACCTAAAAAGGCCACCAGAAATTGAGACAAATACAAGGGAGCTCAAAAGTCCTACAAGGACAAGAACCACCATGAGTTCCAATAGGGTGAACCCCTTATCGGATCGTAGAAGAGGTCCAGGCAGTTCACTGGGCAGCGTATCTGTTTTGCAGACAGGTATGGGTACAGAAAGCGCGGTTTTGCAGCATTTATATTGCAGCGCTATGCGGCACATATATCTTGGTCCAGGATGATTTAGAATGATATATCATTAATTCCAAAGATGGCCATCAACATGGAGAGTATTATGCCGCCTATCACGATTCCCATGACAACTATGGTGACAGGCTCTATCATGGACAAGAATATCTTCGTTTCCTGTTGTATACGTTCATCCATGTCGTCCGCGATTTTCAGTAGCATGTCAGACATTTTGCCGGTTTCCTCACCTACGGCTACCAGATGCACCATGAGGGACGGAAAGATACCGGTTTTTTTCATGAGCTGACTCAGGCTCTTACCTTGGCGTATGCCCTTGTATATCTCCTTTATTGC
>JAJRZR010000013.1 GCA_024275145.1 Deltaproteobacteria bacterium
CATACATGCGGTAAGGGATGAATCGGACAGGCGCGGTATGCGTATCGTGATCGAGCTCAAGAAGGACGGCCTGGCCCAGGTGGTGCTGAACCACCTCTACAAGCATACCGCCATGGAGAGCACCTTCGGTGTCATCCTTCTGGCGATAGTAAATGGAAAACCCGAGCTTTTGAATCTCAAGGAACTCCTGGCGCATTTCCTCCAGCACAGGAAGACGGTGATAATAAGGCGCACCTCCTACAAGCTCAGGAAGGCAGAGGAGAGGGCGCATATCCTGAAGGGACTGAAGATCGCCATTGACAACCTGGATGCGGTAGTGGCCCTGATCAGGGCATCGAAGACCCCCCATGAGGCCAGGGCCGGCCTGGTGGAAAGGTTCAACCTGAGCGAGGTCCAGGCACAGGCCATCCTGGACATGAAGCTCCAGCGGTTGACCGGGCTGGAACTTGAAAAGATACTCGAGGAATACAGGCAGATACTGGAGGCCATAGACCGCTACAGGAAGATTCTTGCAAGTGAGACCCTGGTGCTCGAAATCGTCGAAAGGGAACTCAAGGAGTTGAAGGATGAATTCGCCATACCCAGGCGCTCGGAGCTGATCGGGGATCCAGAGGAGATACGCATCGAGGACCTGATCGTGGAAGAGGATATGGTGGTCACCCTTTCACACCATGGCTATATAAAGCGTAATCCCTTGAGCCTGTACAGGAGCCAGAGACGGGGTGGAAAGGGGGTGTCGGGGCTTTCCACCAAACAGGAGGACTTCGTTGAGCGGCTTTTCGTGGCCTCCACCCATGACTACTTTTTGTGCTTCAGCAATATCGGGCACCTTTACTGGCTCAAGGTCCACGAGATACCCCAGGCAGCCAGGACGAGCCGCGGCAAGGCCTTAGTCAACCTGCTCCCACTCGACAGGAATGCCGGGGAGCATATCGCAGCGGTCATACCGGTACGTTCCTTCGATGCCGGACAATACGTAGTCATGGCGACCAAGGGGGGCATTGTCAAGAAGACCCCGTTAGAGGCCTTTTCAAGGCCTAGGCCCGAGGGCATCATTGCAGCCACCGTAAAGCCGGGGGATGAATTGATGGCAGCGGATATTACAGATGGGGGTGCTGACATATTTCTTGGCACCCGGAACGGGTACAGCATACGTTTCCCTGAAACGGATGTGCGACCCATGGGCAGGCTCGCTGCAGGGGTAAGGGGTATACGGCTTCATCAGGGGGATTCGGTGGTTGCCATGGCCGTAATCTCTGATCCCCAGGCCACCCTCTTTACCGTGACCGAAAACGGATACGGGAAGCGTACCCCTGTAAGTGAATATCGGGTTCAGTCAAGGGGAGGCAAGGGTATTATAAACATCAAGACCACCAGTAAGGTTGGAAAGGTGGTGGGCGTTATATTAGTGAATGACAACGACGAGGTCATGCTGGTAGGAGCCAGCGGAAATATTGTCAGGATGAGCGTCAGGGACGTCAGGACCATAGGTAGATCCACTCAGGGCGTAAGGCTCATCCAGATCAAGGAAGGCGATCACCTGGCCGCCGTGGCCAAGCTCGCCGAGCGGGACGAGACATGACGAGGGTTGCTATCCTTGGGGCAGGCAGTTGGGGTACGGCCCTGGCCTTGACGCTTTCGAAGAAAGGGGTCCCTGCCGTATTGTGTGCCAGGCGCAGGGAGATCGCCAGAAGGCTCAGGGAAGAGGGGGAGAATCCTGATTACCTGCCGGGATTCACACTGCCACCCGAACTCGAGGTCACCTCGGACATATCCGTTGCGGCAGGGTGTGAGGTGCTGCTTTTCGTGGTTCCATCCCATGGCCTGAGAAACGTGGCGGAACAGATAAAACAGGTTACCGTGGACAGGGGCGTATTGCCCAAGGCATTGATCTCTGCGGCAAAGGGCCTTGAGAATGAGACCCTGCTCACCATGACTCAGGTCCTTGAAGAGATATTCCCCGAGGGGTTCAGCAGCAGGCTTGCCGTTCTTTCAGGCCCGAGTTTTGCCTTCGAGGTAGCACGCTCCTTACCCACTGCCGTATCCCTTGCGTGTACCGATTCCACTTTGTGCACAAGGCTCCAGGAACTCTTTTCTACCCCCTTTTTCAGGGTATACAGTACCTCTGACGTGATGGGGGTGCAGATGGGAGGGGCGATAAAAAACGTGATGGCGATAGCCTCGGGCATCTCCGACGGTATGGGGTTTGGCACCAATACCAGGGCCGCCCTCATAACCAGGGGCCTTGCCGAGATGTCAAGGCTCGGCGTCAGGATGGGGGCCAATCCCTTGACCTTCACCGGCCTTGCTGGCCTTGGAGACCTGGTGCTTACCTGCACAGGGGACCTGAGCCGCAACAGGCAGGTGGGCCTGCGACTTGGCGGCGGCGAGGGCATTGATTCGATCCTTTCCTCCATGAATATGGTGGCCGAAGGGGTCAAAACCTCGAAGGCCCTCTATCAACTTTCCCTGAGGCATGGTGAGGAGATGCCGATAACCGCCCAGGTCTACAAGGTACTCTACGAGGGGATGGAGCCAGAGGATGCGGTCCGGGAACTGCTCGTGCGGCCTTTGAAGCAGGAATTTAACGGGATGGCAGCCGGTTGCTTCGCCGGCTGACCCTTGACGTACCATGCCAAAGGAAGAGCTCCGCTTATACCGTTCGTGCATGAACCGGAAGGGGCTGGTCAGGTTCAAAGTAAGGCACCTCGAGACCGATCTGCATGTCCAGGCACGCAAGGATCTGGCCTCTGAGGTGTCAAGGTGGGTTATAGAGGCGAGGACCGCCATCGAGGGATATGCCAGGAGGCACCCGGGGTTCATCGAGAGCCTTGTGCCCCTTGGAGACGATCCCCTTGCCCCTCCGGTGGTCCGGGAGATGTTGCTTGCATCCAGGTGCTGTGGCGTGGGGCCAATGGCATCGGTTGCCGGTGCCATTGCACACCAAGTTGGTCGTCGTATCCTTGAAAGGATACCAGGAAGCGAGGTGTTTGTTGAAAACGGTGGTGACCTCTTCGTGCATGCCGATTCCCCGTTCAAGGTGGCTGTCTTTGCCGGGACCTCTCCCTTCAGTGGCAAGATAGCTATAACCGTGCCAGGGGAGACCGGCACCTTTGGTATATGTACGTCTTCAGGCACGGTTGGCCACTCGAGGAGCTTTGGGAGGGCCGACGCGGTAACCGTTGTTTCCCGTTCGGCATCCCTTTCGGATGCGGCGGCAACCGCCATAGGCAACCTGATATCGACGGCAAGGGACATCTCCATGGGACTCGATGCGATGCAGGGTATGGAAGGCGTGCTTGGCGGATTGATCATAAAGGGTTCCAGGATCGGGGCCTGGGGCGGTATAGAGCTTGTGCCCCTGGCCTGAACACTCCGTGCGGCCCTACCCTTGACGCCGGCCCCATAGTTGTGAATATATGGTTCAGGGGCAGGATGCGTTTCCAAGGTAAACTGGAGAGGAAAGGAGATGGAGGAAGATCATGGAAGGTTTTGCAGAGGTCGTAATCCTTGGCTCAGGTACGTGCGTTCCATCCATCAGGCGCGCAGGGCCTTCTGCATGTTTCATGGCAGAGGGCGTTACAATACTGATAGATAGCGCAGCCGGGACACTCAGACAGTTGGTAAGGGCGGGTATCCCCTACGATCAAGTGGATCTCATATTTTACACGCACCTTCACCCTGACCATGTGGGTGAATTCGTGCCCTTTGTATTTGCCACCAGGTACGCCCCTGGCTATAACAGGACCAGGCCGGTAAGGATCCTGGCGGCAGAGGGCTTTTGTTCGTTCTACGACAGCCTGAAGCAGGCCTTTGGCGAATGGGTCGAGCCAAGGGATCATATGGTGGAGGTAGATGAAATTCCTGTCAGCATGCCTGCATCCATGCAGATACCTCCCTTTACTGTAAAGACGGTACATACCGTGCATACACCCCAGAGCCTGGCGTACAGGATAGAGACGTCAAGCGGCATATCCGTCTGTTTTACAGGTGATACCGATTTTTGCCCTGGGTTGATAGAACTCGCCTCCGGGGCGGATCTCCTCGTTTCGGAGTGCGCCGCGCCTGAAGGAAAAAAGATCCCTGGACACCTTACTCCGTCGGAAGCGGGCAGGATGGCGGAGAAGGCCGGGGTAAAGAGGCTGGTGCTTACCCATTTTTATCCCAACTGTGACACACAGGATATACTTGGACCCTGCAGGGCGGTATTCAATGGGCCTGTCATCAAGGCAGAGGACATGATGAGGGTGGTTGTCTAGAGGCCTCTTCGCCAGCCCGCGGCGGGCCAAAGAGGGCATAGGATATGGATTTGCAGGTATGGGTACAGGAGATGCTGCCGTTCGACGATTAGTCGTAACCTGTAGAAACGATCACATGATGGTGCAGGGGATGGGCCGATATCCCTAACTGGCGTGGGATGGGTCCAGCCCCTGCAAATGGTCTGCATCTTTTCAAAGGGCCTTCTCAGACCTTGAACTGTCCTATCAATCTCTTGAGCTTGTCGGAAAGCGTGTGAAGTTCCTTTGATGCGCTCTGGACCGCCTCGGATCCCTGTGCAGTTTGCATGCTGGCCTCTGAGATTCCTTCACTCATGAGTGTAAGGTCCCGCACCTGGGTGGTGACCCTCTGGGCATTGGCGCTTACCTCATTGGTCGTTGCGGTCTGTTCCTCGATGGCCGCCGCTACGTTGTTTGCAAGTTCGGATACGGACTGGATGACGGATACTATCCTCTCCACCGCCTCCAGGGCTTCCTTGCTTCCGTGTTGGACATTTTCCACTATTTCACCTATTTCGGTCACGGAGGTGGCCGTCTGTTTGGCAAGTTCTTTCACCTCACTTGCAACTACTGCAAAACCCTTTCCTGCCTAACCTGCCCTGGCTGCCTCTATGGTAGCGTTCAAGGCAAGGAGATTGGTCTGCTCCGCTATATTGCCTATGAGGTTCATGACCTCACCTATCTTGTTCGACGAAATTGCCAGGTTTTCAATGATCTTCTGGGTCTTCCCTGCCTCGTCACGTGCCTCCTGGGCTATATGGCTTGCCGACGTGGTATGGGTGGAGATCTCCGAGACCGTGGCGGTCATCTCTTCCATGGCGGCGGCGACCCCTTCCACCTCGAGCCCGGTAGCCTTTGCGGTTTTGCCGACCTCTTCGGCCTGCGCCTGTCCTTCGACCGCGGTGCTGGCAAGCTGTTCGGATGTTTCTGTCATCCTCTCCGATTCTGCTGCCACGAGCTTTGCCTGCTCCCTCAAGGACTTCACCAAGTCCCTAAGCCTTGCGATAAACGTGTTGATATGACCCGCCATCTCATCCAGCTCGGTTTTACCGGTCACTGGCAACACCTTCGTGAGATCCGCCTCCCCGCTGCCAAGCTCGGCAACCGTTGTGGACATCTCGTTCATCCTCCTGGAAATGCCGGTGACGACAAGGAAGCTCAGGGTCATTCCCACCAGAAGACCCATGCCGACCAGGAACATGAGCCTTCTCAAGTGCGCCTCCTGGGAAGAAACAGACAACCGCCTTTCCATTTCGTTGAATTTCTTGATAATTTTATCGAAATCATCCAGTTGCCGTTCAATGGCGGCGGAGTGCCTCTCTATGGAAAGAAAGGAGCCTTCCATGTTGGCAAGATTTTCCCTGGACAGGCCGGTGAGAAACGAGGTCGCCTCCTTGCCAAGACGTTCGTGTTGTGCCTTGATATTGTCCAGAATGGACCTGCCCTGGGCAAGAATCTCCCTCTGCTCCTTGTTAGTCTCACGGGATGCCTGCTCCATGAGCCTGGCAGTGTCATCTATAAAACTTTCCGCACGGACCGCCTCTTCCTTGAATTTTTCCCCGAAGCTGCCTTCGCCTGCATCTTCCCCGGCCGCAATCTTCTTGTCGATCCTTTGAATAAGGGCCTGGTCCAGTATCTTGGTTTGTTTCAACATGCTCTTGTCCAGGCCGTCTATGTAATCCGAGAGCGGGATGGTGATGGAGCATACCTTGATGAAGCTTCGTTCTTCTGATTTCATGGCCCTATAGGAAAGAAATACAGTCAGGGCCAGGATGGACAGTAAAAATACCGTTATCCCCATGACCATTGTACCGATTTTGAATCTGTTGATGAATGACATCGTTTGCCCCCTTTTTGAAATTATTTGTTGCGATTCGGGATGGTTGAAGCGCATCGGATGGAAATCCCTCCTTTCACATCCCCTTGAGCCTTCCGGTTGAGCGTTTCCGTTAAAACCCTTGACAGTTCATCCAGGTAGAAGGGCTTTTCGAGCACTGCGTTACAACCGGCCCGAAAGGCCTCTTTAAAGATCTCCACGGACCCGTGTGCGGTCATCAGTATTACAGGGGCCAGTATGGAATGGCTGCGCAGGACCTTCGTCAGGGTGATCCCATTGATTCCACCCAGATCATAGTCTGTCAGGATAAGTTCCGGATGAAGCCCTTGCCCCTCTATCAGTTCCAGTGCCTTCTCCCCGGAAAACGTCCCTACAGGCCTGTGTCCCCGGATCCTGAGTCCGCGGGAGATACTTTCCACCAGGGCCCTTTGATCGTCTATTATGAGAATATCCATAACGTTACCTGGACGATATTCCTGTTCGTTCATGAAACAATCCATCGAGTAACCGCTGTTGCCCTGTCAGGCCATGCCTTGCCACCACCAGGCTATACCTGACGGTGTGGCGGCGATCCTCTTTGGGAAAAATGATTTGATACATGATATAGCCAATACCATGCCATGATGGGGCGGTTGGGGGGGTGTTTTTTATTTATACGTGATTGCAGGAGGTTATTGGCGGGAAACCATGAGGGCTTAACACTAGATTAAGAAGAAAATCTCCCTGCTTAGGGATGGCCTGGAGTCAAAAGGGGTGCCAAAATGGAACATAAAAGAGGATAATCAGGTTTTTCAAGAGGTTATAAATGTCCCGTTTTGGAATGGTAACGCCATAATGAGACCATGGCATCCGTTTCAAGGGGCCGGTAGCAGGGACAGGGCGTATGAATCCATCGGTATGACTTCAATTCCCTGCCAACATGGCGGCTTGGTAAAATTGCAAGCCCCTTGGGGGCTTCAAGAGCCGAGCAAATTTGATTGGATTTCAAGGTACCATTTACCGTGAAAATGCCCACTCCACCAGGGTGGTATTTTCATGTCCGGGGGGAGTGCCTGCTAAAGACCGGGCAGCCATGAAAGTTCATGCATATCAGATGGATATAACTAGTTTAAATAAAAGAAAAATTGTTCCTGTAAGCTGTTTGAGCTGTACAATCTGATTTAGTATTTCAAAACTGTAATTTATTGGAAATCGCAGCGAAAGAATACAGGCATATCCTTGCGACCGTATTCTCCCCAGGTAGAGAAAAGGAAAAAGGGATGTGAGCTGGAACATAAGATACAACAGGAACATGGTTGATTTTTTCATGGATCTTCATGCCTGCCCCCAGGCCTTGCAGGGGTTCCCGGAAATGAAGGCAGGCTCCAGGGCCGGGATGTACCCTGACTATAAGACGGAATGTAAATGCGGTGGGCATGTCCTTGTGATCGCGTTGCTGCTTTTTTTTTCGATATCCGGCTGCGCTGTTTATCATCCGATGCCCCTTGACCGGGGGGCGATAGACAGGGCGCTGGCCCCACCCGGTGCCGACAGGTTGAAGGTCGAGGCTGCAAGCCTTTGCCACCCAATCATCAAACCGCTTTTGATAGACCTGAAAGACGGCCTTTCCCCGGATGAGGCTGCAGTCCTTGCGGTCCTCGCAAATCCAAGGCTTCGGGCAGTCAGGGACGAACAGGGGATTGCATCGGCCCAGGTACTTCAGGCCGGTATCCTTCCGAATCCCGTGCTTTCGGCCGGTTTTGAAATACCCACCGGCGGTGTCACTAGTAACACGTTCAATGCATACAACATCCAACCGGACTGGGAAATCACGGCATTGATCGATCGCAGTGCCAGGATGGAATCGGCCTCTGCGGCCAAAAGGTCAGTAGACCTCATGGTTGCGTGGAAGGAATGGCAGGTCGCCGAAGCGGCCAGGCTTCATTGTATCCGGCTCATGTGGTGCAAGAAGAAGGTGGCCTTGTTGAAGAATGCCTCTGTACATGTCCGTGAGAACCTTGCCAGGATTAAAATGGCGATGGACCTGGGCGAGAAGACCGCGGTGGACCTTGCCGCCGCGGAGGCTGCTTGGCAGTGGCTATGCATCAATCTCGCCCGGACCGAACAGGAACTTGAACAGGAGCGCCTTGCGCTCAACCGTTGCCTGGGTCTGCCGCCTGACAGGATCATGCCCATCCAGTATATCGATTTTACGGGGGAAACACCTGCGGTCTCCCCTGAATCAATAGTCAAGCGCCTTGAACGGACACGGCTGGATCTCGTGGCCTTGAAGATGGGCTATCAGAGTCAGGAAGCCGCACTGAGGGCGGCCGTACTTTCGCAATTTCCCAGGATAGGAATCGGCATCCCCTATGCCCGCGATACCGGCAATGTGTTAACCACTGGTGTTGCGATTACCATGGAGATCCCGTTTTTCGAGCGAAATCAGGGTGATATCGCCATGGCACGCGCCATCAGGAAGAAGCTCTTTGATGAATATGTGTCCAGGCTCTTTGAAGCTCGTTCTGAAGTGTCCGGCATATTTAAAAAGATGGCATCCGTAAGAGACCAGATCGAGGCCACTCAAAAGGCGGTTGAGGCACAGGGAAAACTGGTCGAGACCTATAGACGCGCCCTTGAGCAAGGTAATGCGGATATCCTCAGCTATTATCAGGCCAGGAATGAATTGACGGGCAAGCGAATGGAGTTGTTGACCTTGAAAGAGGGCCTGAGTGACCTGGAAATTGCCCTGGAATCCGCCTCCGGACGCTATTTCCCCTTGACCGGTGATAGTTCATCTGTAATTGATCGCCTCCCGGTCGGGAGACAGTGAGATGTGATAGGGACACGAGATGATTAGTTTTACTGTCCCTTAGGTTTGTAGGTTTTGATATGAAAAAGATATATATCAAGATATGCCTTGCCCTGATGCTGTTCGCCGTTATCGGTGACGTTTCCAGTTGGGGCCTTTACAAAGTGTTGCCTGGCTGGATTGAAACCAATCCGCTCCATGCCGGCTCCCATGGTAAGGTTTCAGACGCCGGTCCGGTGGCCTCTGTAAAGGCCTCTCCGGTCAGGAAAGATACGATATCGGAGACAGTAGTGGCATACGGTACGGTTGTCCCCTCACCCGGAAAGGTAAAGACACTGTCCATTTCCTATGAAAGTCAGATAAGGGCCGTCTATGTCACCCAGGGACAGGAGGTCTTCCAGGGAGACAGGCTCCTTGAGATCGGTCCCAGTCCTGACACCATTCTCAATTTGGAGACGGCCATAAACAATTACGAGGTCGTGAAGGAGAGATTTCGCCAAACAAAAGAACGGATCAAGTTAAAACTAGCCACTAACCAGGAGCTGTTACAGGTCGAGCAGGTGCTCCAGCAGGCCAAGTTGCAACTTAAAAGTCTGGAAAAAAGGGGCATTGCAAAAAAGGTGACTACCGTCTACGCCCATACAAACGGAGTGGTAGCAAGGCTCCTGGTGCGGGAGGGGGCCATCGTACCGGCCGGCTCTCCCCTGATGGAGATGGTGGCCCAGGATGCCGTGGAGGTGCGGCTCGCGGTGGAACCCGAGGACGCACATCTCATAGGACCAGGGCAGAAGGTATCCATGACCCCTGTCAACCGGCCGCGACAGAAGGGAGTTACCGGTAAGATCCGCGCGGTCTCCAGATCCATTAATCCCTCTACCCGTCTCCTGGATGTCTTTGTGACTGTCCCTTCGCCACCGCCCCTGATGCTCAATGAATACGTCCGGGGCAAAATCATCGTAATTTCCAAGCAGGCCCTGCTTGTCCCTCGCAGCGCGGTCCTGCCGGAAGGTGGTCACTTTGTCTTGTTCACCGTCAAGGATGGACTCGCCCGCAAACACCTGGTAGCCACGGGACTTGAGACCACCGGACAGATCGAGATAACCGGCGATCACATAAGTGCAGGTGATATGGTCGTGACCCTGGGCAATTATGAACTCAAGGACGGTATGAAGGTAAAGGTGGAGGCATGTCGGTAAATTTTACCGACTGGATGCAGAGACATCACCGTTCGATCCTTTTCCTGATTGCGGTCCTCGCCGTGGGAGGGGGTGTCAGCACCTTCAGGTTGCCGGTCGCCCTGTTTCCGCACGTGGATTTCCCCAGGGTGGTCATCGGCCTGGACGCTGGGGACCGGCCCGCCGAACGCATGGCCATTGAGGTGACCAGGCCGGTGGAAGAGGCCGTGAGGGCCGTTCCGGGGGTCCGCAATATCCGTTCAACCACCAGTCGGGGCAGCGCGGAGATTTCCATAAATTTCGACTGGGGAGAAGACATGGTAGCCGCCATGCTCCAGGTGGAGTCTTATATAAACCAGGTACTCCCCGGGCTTCCGGCCGGAACCACCTTCACGGCAAGGCGGATGGACCCCACCGTGTTCCCGGTGTTGGCCTATAGCCTGACTTCCGACACCCACTCCCTGGTGGAATTGAGGGACATCGCCCTCTATCAACTGAGGCCCCTGCTTTCCACGGTAAAAGGGGTGGCGAAGGTAGGTGTGCAGGGTGGGGCCCAGGCGGAGTACCAGGTCATGGTAAATCCGGCCCGCTTGGATGCCCTGGGACTTACCGTAGAGGACGTGGCCAAGGCCCTCTCCGCAGCCAACGTCATCCAGGCGGTAGGTCGTCTGGATGACCACTACAAGCTCTACCTCGTCATCTCCGACACTCAACTCAAGGGCATTGACGAGATCCGGGAAACGATCATCCGCTCTGGCAGTAACGGCCCGGTCCGCCTGGACGATATGGCCACGGTACGTCTGGCCACGGTGCCCCAGTGGAAACGGGTGACCGCGGACGGCCATGACGCAGTGATCCTCCAGGTCTTTCAACAGCCGGGGGGTAATACCGTCCAGATAGCCAGGGACATCAAGGCGAAACTGGCCGGCTTCCGTGTCCATCTGCCTCAGGGCATCAGGATAGCCAACTGGTACGACCAGAGTGAACTCATCCTCTCTTCGGCAAGCAGTGTCCGGGACGCGGTCCTGATAGGTATCCTCTTCGCGGTGGTGATCCTCTATCTCTTTCTGCGCAACCTCAAGATGACCCTGATTGCGGCCGTCATGGTGCCAAGCGTGTTGTCCGCCAGTATCCTCCTGCTCTATGTCTTTAACATGAGGTTCAATATAATGACCCTTGGAGGGCTGGCGGCGGCGGTCGGACTCATTATCGACGACATGATCGTGATGGAGGAACACATCGTCAGAAGACTCGGGGGGGCAGGGGAAAAGGGCTGCAGCATCATGCTTGCCGTCAGGGAGATGACCAGGCCCCTTATGGGCTCCTCCGCCTCGACCACCATCATCTTCGCGCCCCTTGCCTTTCTTACCGGCGTGACAGGTGCATTTTTCAAGGCCCTTTCCCTTACCATGGCCTCCAGCCTGGTGGTCTCCTTCCTGGTCGCCTGGCTGGGTGTCCCTCTCCTGGCCAGGCACCTGCTGGGCCGTAAGGATGCGGAAGGAGATAAGGGAGGGGCGTTGAACCGACTGTTTTTAAATTGGTACGATGGCATCATATGCATCATCCTTGCCCGGCCGTTTTGGGCCTTTCTGGGCATTGTAATATTTATCATCATGGGATGGTTTTCTTACCGTCATCTGGGTTCAGGTTTCATGCCCAAGATGGACGAGGGCGGTTTCATACTGGACTACCGTGCCCCTGCCGGTACCTCTCTCAGTGAGACAGATCGTCTCCTGCACCAGGTGGAAGCCATACTCCGGGCTACTCCCGAAGTCGAGACCTATTCCAGGCGTACGGGACTTGCCCTTGGGGGAGGTATTACCGAGGCCAATGAAGGCGATTTCTTCGTCCGGATCAAACCTCCGCCGCGCCGGCCCATAGAGACGATAATGGACGACGTGAGGACCAGGGTGGAACATTCGGTCCCCGGTCTCCAAATTGAGATGGCCCAGTTGATGGAGGACCTTATCGGTGATCTCACCGCCGTCCCTCAGCCTATTGAGATCAAGCTCTTTTCAGATAAAAAGGCACTCCTCGAGGGCCTTGCCCCAAGGGTTGCCGAGGCCATCCGCAAGATTCCCGGAGTGGTGGACGTGAAAGATGGGATAGTGCTGGCCGGTGACGCGTTCATGGTTCATGTAAACCGCGACAAGGCCTCTCTTGAGGGTGTGGACCCGGACGCCGTGACCCGCATGCTTTCCCACTATCTGAGCGGCGTTGTCACCACCCAGATCCAGCGGAATCCCAAGATGGTTGGAGCCAGAGTGTGGATTCCAAAGGACCTCAGGGCGACGGCAGGAGAGGTCGGTGCCCTGCGCATCCGTGCCCCTGACGGCCACCTGTTTCCCCTCAAGCGTATAGCCAGGGTGGAAGTGGTCATCGGTCAGCCGCAGATAATGCACGACGACCTCAAGAGGATGGTGGCGGTCACCGGCCGCATCACCGGGCGGGACATGGGCTCCGTCATCCGGGACGTCAAAAGGAGCCTGGCCGCCCCCGGCCTGTTGCCCAAGGGGGTATATTACCAACTCGGCGGCCTTTACGAGCAGCAGCAAATCGCCTTCAAGGGCCTGATGGCGGTCTTCGCCGCCGCGGTGGTCATGGTCTTCTTGCTCCTGCTCTTTCTCTACGAGCGATTCAGAACCGCGGGGGCGGTAATGGCCAATACCCTGCTCGCCCTATCAGCGGTATTTTGCGGCCTGTGGATAAGCGGGGCGGAGATCAACATCTCTTCCATGATGGGTATGACCATGATAGTCGGCATAGTAACGGAGACGGCCATTTTTTACATATCGGAATACCGGTCTCTTCCCAAGGACATGCCCCTGGAGAAGGCCTTGATAGAGGCCGGCAAGAACCGGATGCGACCCGTCGCCATGACCACCTTCGCGGCCATACTGGCACTTATGCCCCTGGCCCTGGGGATAGGCCAGGGCGCGGCCATGCTTCAGCCTTTGGCGATAGCCATTATCTCCGGGCTCATGGTCCAGATGATGCTGGTATTGATGGTGTTGCCAGTGCTGCTCTACGTTCTGGCAGGCAGAAAAGGGCGGATTTGACGATAAAAAATATCACTGGTTACATCCCCGGACGGCTGCAAACCTTTTTCAGGGTTTCAGGAGCATCGTTTGATGCAAATTCAGGGCGCTCTGTCCATTGATCCGCGCTGAAACCCTTCAAAATCCCGCCGCCGGCCGGGACCGTGATCAGGTTACCAAAGTTTGCACTAAAAGGTGATAACAATGTCGTCCTTGTCATTGTCATTCAGATATATTCCGGTCCGGAGGTGGATTTTATTTTCCTTGCCGGTCCTGTTGCTTGTCCTTTGCGAAACGGCCGTTGCGGATGGCGTCGGTAATACCGCGGCCACACCGACTGTCGCGGTTGCGGTTGCCGGACCATGGCAGCCGGAACTCAAGGTATACGGGCGAGTGGTCCCCTTCCGTGACCTGACCATCCACGCCCCCTTTCCCGCACGCGTGAAGCGGGTCATGGCGGGGACCGGCCAAAGGGTGGAGAAGGGAGAGGTCCTGGCGGCACTTGACGCGCCGGCGCTGCTAAGACTCCTGGCCCGCGTAGGTGCGGCCCGCAGGCAACTGGTCCTGGCCCGGAAGGGCCTGAATACCCTCATACGACTCAGGAACCAGACACTTGCCACCACGGACCAGGTCCTCCAGGGCAAGGCCGGTCTCAACAGGGCGGAGACAGAGGTGCGGGCTGCCTGGGCTGCTTTGGACGGCGCAGTCATTGGACTCAGCGGAGGCCTCGGCAGGGGAACCGGCGGGACGGTCGATCACCAGCAGGTAATTAAAGGCCTTGAATCCGGGAGATTGAAGGCGCTTGCCGGGAGGTTTGGCCTGGTAAGGGCGCCTTCTGACGCGGTTGTGTCGGCGCGCCGCGTCTCATCGGGGGAGACCGTGTCCAGTGGCGCACCGCTATTTGTGCTGGAGGACATCAGGAGGGTGTACATCGACGTGGGTATTGCCGAAAAGGACCTTGATCGCCTGCCGCGGGCAAGGGCCTTTGTGGATACCGGGGTCGGAGAGATCCCCATGCGCGCTACTGATTCCGTAGCCCTCCTAGATCCGGCCACCGGCCTGCGAATCAGGCGTTATCTGGCTGGCAATCCAAATTTTCTCCTGCAGGACGGCGCCTGGGTAAGGGTCAGCCTCAGGGGACCTGAGAGGGAGGTGGTCTGGGTGCCGGAGGCGGCGGTCGTGGCGCGCGGTGGAAAGACATATTGTGTGGTGGCGGAGGGCAAAGTATTCCGGGTGGTGGAGGTAACCGTCGGCCGGCCGGTCGATCAGCGTGTCCCGGTGACAGAGGGCCTTAAACCCGGCTGGAAGGTAGTGGTGGAAGGGGCCTATGAACTCCTTTACCAGGATCTGAACCGGCTCATGAAGTTCGTGGACTGATCATGTCCAGGCGCTTGATTCGGCATCCTGTTGCAATAGTGCTGGGAGGTCTCCTCATCGGTCTTGTGGGGCTCGCCTCCACCTTTGACTTGTCGGTGGACCTCTTCCCAGACCTCAACTACCCACTCATAAACGTCATTACCCACTACCCGGCTGGGACGGCCGAGGACATGGAACAGCTCGTCACCCGGCCGGTGGAAAACGCCATGTTGGGGCTCAACGACCTGCGACGGGTACGTTCCGTTTCCGCTCCCGGTTTTTCCCAGGTGACGGTGGAGTTTACCTGGGGAGTGGATGTCTTGCAGGCACGCCAGATGGTGTACTCCCGCCTGGCCCAGGTCCGGAACGACCTGCCCGCGGGTGCCAGGCCGGAACTTGAAAATATCGGCACCTCCCTGGCTATGCTTTCCACCTATACCCTGCGTGGAGGTGACCCGGTAAGGCTTCGCGGCTGGGCCCGGTACCGGCTAGCCCCGCGGCTTGCGGCCCTACCCGGTGTCGCCAGGGTCGAGGTCATGGGCGGGGGAGAGAGGGCCTTTCGCATTGATCTGGATCCGTTAAAACTTTACAGATATCACCTGTCGGCAACCGCTATAGCCAGTGCCCTACGCGCGGAAAACGTCCTGGAGACAGGGGGGTACCTGGAAGAGCACGGCCGTGACCTGCTTATCCGGACCGAAGGCCGCATCCTGACCCTTGATACCCTTAAGCAGGTGGTTGTCGGAAGGGGGCCGGCCGGCCGACCGCTGGTCCTGGCGGACCTGGCAAGGGTGTATGCCGGAGCAAAACCCAAGCGCTACCAAATCACCTCGGACCGCCTGCCCGCCGTGGCCTTTACCATCCAGAAACAGCCGGGCGCCAGCACTATCGCCGTCTCAAGGGCCGTGGACCGGAGCCTTGGAAAGATGTCCCTGCCGCCAGGCGTCCGGC
>JAJRZR010000014.1 GCA_024275145.1 Deltaproteobacteria bacterium
TCCTCCAAAAATCTATACATTTTGCCGTATGGACTGTCAAGAAAATAGCGAAGATTAAGAAGGTAAAGAGCCGTCTGTCCCAGAAGATCCTTCACGACTGATATCAAGCCTGAGACAGTGGCATCCCCCCTGTTCCAGGATACAGTCTTCAGGCATTGGTTTTCACCGTCCCCGGGTAACCAGGCACGTTATCCAACTAGAAAGCCTTCTTTCAACCCAGATTATGCAGTTCGAAAGTTTACCGGAGATGCAAGGCATCAGGGGCGCAGACATACTTGGGTATTTCAAGTCCCTGATAACGCAGCAGATTCGGTAAACTTTCGAGCCCCTTGCGGCTTCAAATGCCGAACAACTTCATTGCATTTTGCTTGCACTTTTAGGTGAAAAAACGAAAACGGTTTCTTGGTTATAACATCTTGAAATTTAAGGAACAATATTTTTGTTCGGCATTTGAAGTGCATAATTTGGGTTCAAGGAATGCGCCCTCTTGCTCCTTGACAAATAACGGTCCCTAAGCTTAAAAAGTTATAGTATTTCCTGGTCATCCCTATCAGTCTCCAGGATTACGTACTTTCCGTAGGGGGGGTATGTTTTTTCAGGGCAAGTTGACAATAACAAGTGATTGTCCCGGCCTACTATTTCGTCCTGTTTTCTGAATGAACTGCGAGAATATATGCAGGTATCATTAATATGTGCCACCACTTTGTGCGGTCGTATCTGTCCTGTCCCATTGGGTTCTGCCCTTGATCGTGCACGCCTTGAAAGGGCCAGATCAAACACAAAGGCAAGCCTCATGGGTGCAGGTACACTACGGGATGGCAACCCGGAGATGCTAGGGCCGGGTAGGAACTTTATTCCAGGTCGTATCCGGGCAATCGTCACGAAAAGTGGTAAGATCCCTATCGAGGGCAAGCGGCTGTTTGAAAAAGGGCCTCCTCCCCTTGTCTTTACCGGTAAGGAAGTGGCCAAAGGCCTGCAGGAACGCCTTCTTCACCATACCTGTGAAGTAATAGGGATCTCCAACTACAGGACAGGAGAGCTGGATCTTGGGGAGATCATGGATGTTCTTGACGCAAAAGGGGCGGACAAGGTCCTAGTGGAGGGCGGCGGAATGCTCAATCACGCTGCCATTTCTCAAGGTGTGATTGACGAGATCCTCTTGACAATTACGCCCCTGGTCCTTGGAGTAAAAGGGGTCCAGAGCCTCGCAGACGGTACCAGGCCTGTAGGTGATCCTTTTGTAGGCTTTCGCCTTGTCTCATGCAGGCCCCAACCGACTGGTGAAATATTCCTGCGCTACATCGTTTCCGATAGCTCCAAGCAATATAAGTCTATCAACCCAAACCTTCGTGTCAGTCCAGCCGTTGTACAGGCCCCCCTGGCGTGAAAATACATCCTGCCTTTGGGTTGGATTTGCCTGCCCTTGGGGTGCGGCGTCAACGGTACGGGCCGCAGTATGAAGGTTTGGGGGTCAAATGGAGGTAAATTACGTGGAAGAACAAGACGTAGCCATACTCTATTCAGGCGGAAGGGATTCACTTTCTCTCTACGTCCTGTCGGTCTTCGGGGCTTACCCAGAGGTGCCCAAGGCCAGGGGGATACATCTGCTTCACATGCTGAACGGCATGGGGCGTTTCCCAGATTGGCCCAGACAACGGTGGAAGGTGGCCGAAGGGATAATCAAGAAACAGATACCCGAGCTGGCCCCCCCGTTCGAGACCTTATACGTAGAACTTGACATGGGCAGACTCTTCCAGGGGCTCTGGCTCGACTGGTATGAGGAGCTGATGCCGAAATATGGTGGAAAGAACCTGGTATGCGTTGCCTGCAAGCTTGCCATGCATACCAGGGCAATCCTTTATTGCATCGAGCACTATGTTCCGCTTTTGTTGGTGGGTTATACAGAGCGTCAAACCTACTATCCGGAACAAACCCCTGCCTTCATGCAGCGTATGGCCAGGTTCTCAGAGGACTTCGGGATCAGGACGGCCTTCCCATTATTTGAGGAATTTTCCACAGAGGAGACCACCAGGCATTTCCTCGAAGATCATGGCCTGCCTTCCACTGGTGGGGGTGAAAGAAAGTGCCTGTTTTGCCAGACCAGAACCACGGCAACGGAAAAGGAGATCACAGCATATCTTGACGATATGGTTCCTAGGGTATCTGATTACATTAATATGAAGCTGGAGAAAAGAATCCATGGAGCCGCTGATTGTTTTCCACCAGGTGTTATTCATCCATGAAAACCAGTTGCATAATCCCCACCCACAACCGTAGGCAATACGTACAAAGGGCCATAGAAAGCGCCATGGGACAGGATCATCCAGTGGATGAAATAATCGTGGTTGATGACGGGTCCTGCGATGACACGGCAGACGTTGTTGCCAAACGGTTTCCACAGGTAAGGCTTGTGCGCACCCCTGGGGTAGGGCCAGGACCCGCCAGGAACAAAGGCGTAGAGGAAAGCACTGGGGAAATATTGCTCTTTCTCGATTCAGACGATCTGTGGAAGTCGTATCACGTCGAATCATTGGCAAATCTGATAGAAGATGGTAACGAGGTGGCATATGGGATTACAAGAACCTTGGACCGGATACATCACAGGGAATTCCTAATTCCTGATCCCCAAAAAATTATCCAGGGATTTTGCTTTTCTTCCCTGACAAGATGGTGCCATATGGTTCCTTCGTCCCTGGCTGTTACCAGAAGGGCCTTTGAAAGGGTAGGGGGCTTCCCAGGCGGAACCTTGGGCGAAGACTGGCTTTTCCTCTTGAATCTCGCAGCTCTTTATCCGTTTGCCTGTTGTGACAGGGTAATCACCTTGAGATTCTTGCATACCGGAAGCCTTTGCTGCCGGAATCAGTGGACCAGAATGGATATATTGTCGCTACTGGGACGCATAGAGAAACTGGTATGCGGTCAGTCTCGCTGCGCGGATGAAGACCTGAAACGTTTAAAGGATATGAAGGTGCTGGCACTGGAAAGGGCTGATGACTGGATGAGTATACAGGACTGGTACACGGATGCCTCAAGAAAAGGGTTGGTCTGATGATCATCATCGATAAAGAACAACACGAACGGGCCCTTGGTTCCAGCCGGGACGTGCCGGAGGAATCACCTTCTTTCCCCATCAGGCTCTCGGCCGTGGGAATAACCAATAAGACATTGTGGATTCAGCTTCCCCAGGGGACATTGCCCTTTGATTGCTCCCTACAGGTGGATCTTCCAGCATCCGCCAGAGGCATACACATGTCGCGGATGGAGAATGCCATCAGTTCGTTACATGGAAGATCGTTTCCTGACATAAGGGCTTACGCCTCATCCCTTGCATGTTCTGTGCTCGATACCCAGTCTGGCACCCGGGCCAAGGTCGAGTTATCTGGACAGCTCCCTGTAGAGACCCGCACCAGGGTTACAAATAACATGTCCATTGACATGATCGAGGTAGGAACCGTTGTTGATGCATGGATGGAGAGAGAGCGGATCATGATGTTACCGACCTTGACCGTTGGCATGTATCACATGACCGCCTGCCCTTGCACCCAGGTATACGCAGAGCATCTGTTCCAACGCCGGCCGGACCCGTTGCCCCTTTTTACCCATACACAGCGCTCACTCACCAGTCTTTCCATTGAGGATGGGAACGACGTCGTTTCGTATGATGAACTCGTAGGATGTCTGAATACCGCCCTGCACGCCACCCAGGATCTGCTAAAACGCCCTGACGAGGCAGAGATCGTGCTCAGGGTGCATCAGAACCCCCAGTTTGCAGAGGACAGCGTGAGGGAGGTGGCCAAAAGGGCGGGTATATATTTTGGAAAACGCCTGTCTGCGTCAACCAGGCTCAGGATCAGCTCCTTGAGCATGGAGAGCATTCATATCCATGACGTGCGATGTGAACTCGATACAACTATGGGCCACGTACTGGATGTACTGAAAGGCCAGGGGATGCCAGATGGCAACGGCTCTTCTTAACCCGCCCCTGGTTTATGCCCACCGAAGAAGACCTGTTTGCAGGCCGCTGTCCTCAGTTCCCTTGCTACCGCTGAAAACAAGCCACTGCCAAGCTGTTTCCATGTAATGTAGTCCGAAGTATACGAGATCTTCCATTGCCCCGCATAAATATCAGGGCCAATCCAAGGTACTTGAAACTTTTTTAAATGCAGGCATATCTTTTTCCTCCTCCAATATTAGGATTGATAGAAAGGAGACGATCCCATCTGTGGTTTTTGTATCAATAGGCGCTAAATCCATCGGAGGTCGGATCAAAGAGAGCCTATGCCACCGGATGGAACCCGTGGAATTCTCCATAGGATTCACGGATCATTTTTTGCATTTTCTCCTCCATGTCTTTAACATATTGGTAACCAACTCGTTTCTATTGGCTAAGGGTTATCCTTGAGGGCCATATAGACAAAAGGGTTTGTCCGAATGAATGTCCAAGATTCTCAAGCGCAAAGGATCCTTATAGTGGATGATGACCGGAGTATTCTCCAGGTGCTCAAGATGCGTGTTGAGCTTATGGGATACAAGGTTACCTCCTGTGATGACCCCAAGGATGCCATTGCCATCTTCGAAGATGGCGACTTTTCCCTGCTTCTAACCGATCAGAAGATGGGAGAGATATCTGGCAAGATGTTGATGATGGAACTTAGGAAGAAGGATCCGTTCTTGTCGGTAATAATCATGACTGCCTACGGTACTGTGGATGATGCAGTGGAATCCATGAGGCAAGGGGCCTTCAACTATATCGAAAAGCCGGTAGATACGGGTGAGCTTGAACTGCAGATCCACAAGGCACTCGAGAGGAGGGTGCTGGATAAACGTCTTGCCCTCGAAAGGGATCTATGGTCAAGGGCCGTTGAGAGTATAGGCGCCGGCCTGATGCTCCTTGACCCAGATGGCCGTATCCTGTGGATGCATCAGGTACCCGATGAATTCAAGGGAAAGCCATCTCCTGAACCGGGTGCCTGTTGCAGGGATGTCCTGAATTCAGATGCGCTTCCATGCGATGAGTGTCCACTATCCAAGGCCCTTGAGAGCGGGAAGGTACAAGTCCTAGAGCATCAGAATCCATTTACACGAAACTGGTTCCTGATCACCTTTACCCCATTGAAGGAGCCGGACGGCCATTGTTGCCAGACTGCTGTCCTTTTCATGGATATAACCGAATCGAAGGGGGCTGAACAGGCCAAGATGGAACGGGAAAGACTCCAGGGTATGCTGGAGATGGCAGGGGCTGTAAGCCACGAATTGAGCCAGCCGCTTCAGGCGATGCTAGGATGGAGCGAGATAATGCTGGCGCGCAAGATACCCGAACCCTACAGGAAATATCTCCTTTCGGTCACCAGGCAGGTTGAGGTAGTAAAGGAACTTATCAGTCAGATAAACAACATCACGAAATATGCCAGGAAGGATTACCCGGGTTCTCTATCCATCATAGACATAAAAAAGGCCTCAGAGAAAAAGTGACCGTCGGTGAGGGCTGGATCTGTATGGAAATACCTTCGTACACCTAAAGGGTAGCCACCGGTAGGGGTGAATGTGGAATGAAGATGGGGAAGCGGTTCATCCCTTTTGTCCTGATACCAGGGAATATATTACCGGAATGAGGATAAGGTTTGCAATGGTTGCTGCCATCAGGCCGTAACCAAAGGAGGTGGCCATCGGGCTCAATATTTTCGCCTGGCCGGTGGCAAAGAAGATCAGGGGGACCAGGCTCAATATCGTCGTGACAGAGGTCAGGATTATCGGCCTCAGCCTGAGGGATGCTGCCTCCGGAAAAGACAAAGGCCGGCTGGAGCGCATGGAGTGCCGTTTTATGAAGTCCACCATTATTATGGCATCGTTAACCGCCACACCGCAAAGGCCCACGAACCCTAGAAGCGAAGGGATGCACAGGTGCTGTCCCATGATAATGTGCCCTGCCACGACCCCGGTGAAGGCAAAAGGGACAGATACCAGGACTACGAGTGAATCCTTAAACGAATTGAACTGAAGGATGAGCACTATGAATATACCCATTATGGCCACTATGGCGGCAATCAACAGGTCGTGGAGCGTCTTTCCAGCGACCTTGTGCTCCCCGCGTATTTCATAGCCTATGCCGTTTCCCTTGATCTGGGAAAGTACCGGGGCAAGCGACTCCATCACCTGGCTGCTGGTCACGATGGATTTGTCAAGGGATGCAGTGACTATCACCTGCCTTGTCCCATTCTCCTTCCATATCCTGGCCTGTCCCTCCCTTGGTATGATGGTTGCTATTTCATCCAGGTATACGAATTTTTGCGTCCCTGGCACGTTTATCCTTATTCTATGGAAATTCTGAAAACGATCCCTGCCCTTGAGATAGGTCCTTACCTTGATATCCTCGCTCACGTCCTTCATTATGGTTACGAGTTTTGGATTGAGGTAATAGGGAATAAGGGTGGCGGCTATCCCTTCTTCGGTAAAGCCCAATTGCCTGCCCCTGTAGTTGACATGTATCTCGTATTCGATCTTGCCCGGATCATAATTATCCGCAAGGTTTTCAACCCCTTTTATCCGTCCAAGCGCCTCTTCCAGGATCTTTAGTTCCCTTATCAGCCTCTTGTTTCCCTCCCGCCCCTTGAGCCTGTTTGGAACGAACAGGCCGATTTCGATATCCGCCCTTACGATTCCTGCCTTGGGCCTTGTGACTTCAAGACGCTGGATCCTAATGTCTGCAAGCCTATTTTGTATGAGGGTTGTAAGGTACTTGGCAGAATGCCTTCTGGTCCCAAATGTATAGGTGCCGGCCATGACTACCGGATAGACCCACCTTTCAAGCCAGTTCTGGGGACGGGGTTTTTCGAGATTCACGAATACCTGGAACAGGTCCTCGCCGGTATCGAATTCCATCTTGTCGTTGAACGAGATGCCGATGTGGGTGGCTATCGAATCCAGGTCCTCTTTGGGTACCGCGGCCTGGATGCGCCTTTCTATCTTAGAGACCACTTTTTCGGTCTCAGGCAGCCCGAACCTGGCACCAAGTTTTCCCCTGACATATATCTGGTCTGAATCGAAATCCGGAAGGAGTGTAAAACTCAACATGAACCTTGCCGCCACCAAGGAACCGACAAAAAGCGCCAGGGCAAAGGCTATGGTCAAAAATCTCCTTGCCAGGACCCTTTCCAGGATCTTCCGGTAGGCGGATCTGAGCGGGGCCCAGTTTGCAAGGCGTTTCCTCTTGGGAGACGGTCTGAAGAGCTCCACCGAATGTACCGGCAGGATGGAAAGGGCCTCTGTCAACGAGGCGATGAGCACCGTGGTGACGAAGACTGGTATGATGGCCAGGAACTTCCCAATCTCACCGCCTATCATGAGTAAAGGAAGGAATGCGGCAACCGTTGTAAAGGTGGCGGCACATATGGGCCAGAATACCTCGGCAGTTCCCTGTACCGCTGCACCGTTTCGGTCCATTCCAGCCTCCACGTGGCGGTAGATATTCTCCCCAACCACAATGGAATCGTCGACAACCATGCCGAGTGCCATGAGAAAGGAGAACAGGGAGAGCATGTTTATGCTCTCACCCCTGAAGCCAAGATAAGTGAAGGAGATGAGAAACGCAGTAGGCATACCGAGGAGCACTATCAGGGCCACCCGGCTGTTTAGAAACAGGTAGAGACAGGTCGTAACCAGTATGAGGCCAACGACTGCGGAGGACTTTACCGTGTTCAGCCTATTCTTGATGTAGGTGGACAGATCGCTGTATACGGCGAAGTGGAGACCAGGATATATATGCTCCCATACTTTCAGCCTCTTACGAATGGACCTTGAAAGATCGATCGACGAACCCTGGGCCGTCTTGAATATCGTAAGCGATATGTTCCTCCGGCCGTCGAAATGGGACAGGCTCTTTGGCTCGGACAGTTCCCTTTTTATCGTGGCGATACGTCCCAGATAGAGCCTCTTACCCCTTATGCGCAGTATGAGCCTTTGCCATTCGAGCACACTGTGGGGTCCACCTGCCGTTGTTATGAATACGTGATTGCCCTCTTGCTTTATCTCGCCCAGGGGGCTGTTGTTGACCGAAGACCTGATTAACTGCACTAGCTGGGGAGGCGTAATGCCCAGTCCTTCGAGCATATTGTGATCCAGGAATATATGGAATTCCTCCTTGGCCTTGCCGTTTATCGTCGCCGCTGAGATGTCGGGCATCCGTTCGATCTCTTTTTGGATGTCTTCTGCTATTCTCTGGAGGGTCACCTCGTCGGCACCGCTTATTGACACGGTAAGTAGAGGATACTTCTTGATGAGCCTGTGTACCGATGGGGCATCCATGTCCAATGGAAAATCTGGCCTCAGCAGGTCCAGGGCATCTCTTACCCGGAAGAGCACATCATCTGCCTGGGCATCTGGTTCAAGGGTAAGTGTGACTACGCAGGAGCCGTCCCTGGTTATCGATTCCACCAGCCCGACCCCTTCGATGCCCTGCACCGCATCCTCTATCCTGGAGGTGATTATGTCATCAAAGGTATCTGCCGAGGTGCCGGAGTAGGCGGCCCTTATCTCTATCTTGTTGGTAGTTATGGGCGGGAAGATTTCCTGGGGAAGCTTGGAATACGATACCATCCCCACCAGAACGGCCAATATGGTAAGGGCATGAACCAGTGGCCTCCTGGCTACGAAGAAGTCTACTATCCTGAAGGCAAGACCGTGGGACGCCCTATCTTTGATGTCCAGTTCTTCCAATGTTAGCGGCTACCTGTTTGATACCGGCTGGAACTCAACGGTTACCACCTCTCCCCATAGCAGTCCTTCCATGGGCGGAAACACCAGGTCAAGGCTGTAACTGTAGAGATAGTCAGTGTCCGGATCGGTCCTGAGTCTTTCTATGTGACCAGAAAGAGGGTATCTCCTCGATGCGTGATCGATAAGGACGAAGCTAATCCTCTTTTTCCCTTTAAATGAATCAAGGAGCGACTTGAACCTTTCTGGTGAAAGATCTATGTGTACCTTTGCCCTGGAAACGTCCATTAGCCTTGCCAGCCTTTCCCCTGGCAGGACACTCTCAAATTCCTCTACGTAATAGGTTGCACAGTAAAGGGGGAGGCTGAAGTATGGTGCAGCCTTTTTTATCTTGTCCTGCATTGCCAACAGGTTGCTTCGTACCTCTGCCTGTTGTTTGCGGTTCTGGATAAGGGATAGCCTCGTGCTCAGGAACTCGATCCTGGCATCCTCCAGGGTCTGGGCCGCGATCCTTTTCTTTTCGTAGAGACCCATGTACCTGTGATACTTCTTCTTCCTCAGTTCAACCATTTCTTCGAGTACCCCTTCCTCTTCCTTGAGATCACGAAGCATATCCAACAGCTCCCTGGCCTGGGATCTCAGGCTGGACATGTCAATCCTTACCAACGGGGTACCTGCCGGCAGGATTTGTCCCTCCTGTGTTCCCCTGGAGATTATGCGGCCGCCCACCTCTGCCTTGATCTCGTAGACCCTGTAAGGTGAATAGACCGAGCTGACCTTGAAGGATGCCAGCCCCTTGGCCATATCTTTCCCTGCAAAGGCATTTACAGCAACCAGGATACATAACAGGACCCACAGGAAAGCGATATTCAGTGGCCCTTTTTGTTGTATTTCAATTATGTTTTCCATCGATACGATAGCCACGGGGGGTGATGATTTTGCCGTTCCAGATGTAGCTTTCACTGTTTCCTATGATAACGGTGGATTGCATGTCTATGTACAGGCTGTTGATCCTGGAGAGGGTTGTCACCTCTGTGGACTGTCCGTGGCGCATGGCCCGTCTGACAACACCTGCAGGCGTGTGGTCGCTGCGGTATCCCCGGATGATGTTAACTGCCTCTTTCAGGTGGTCCTGTCTTCTTTTGCTCCTTGGGTTGTAGAATACGATCACGAAATCTGCCATCGCCGCCGCCTCTATCCTACGGGTTATCCTGTCCCAAGGGGTCAGAAGGTCACTCAGGCTGATGACCGCAAAATCATGGATAAGTGGCGCGCCCAGCAGCGAGCTACATGCATTGAGGGCGGATATGCCTGGAATCACGTTTATCCTGACGGCATTTGCACCGTGGAATTTTTCCATAAGCTCGAAGGCAAGGCCACTAAGCCCGTAAATACCAGGATCTCCACTACAAACAAGCGCCACCTTGTTTCCATTTATCGCATGTTCTACTGCAAGTCTGCACCGATCTATTTCCTTCCTCATGCCTGTGGAAAATACTGCCTGGTCGCTAGACAAAAGCGGGCGTACAAGCTCTATGTACGTGGTATAGCCAATTACCACCTCTGCCTCTTTGATGCTGTCTATGGCCGGCTGGACCATCCACCCCGGCCCGCCAGGGCCAATGCCTACGATATCAAGCCTTCCATTGGTACCGGTTGTCTCTTCATGTTGCACTTAAACGTTATCCTCTCTGGGTCCTCAAAAATTTCTCTACATGTGACCGGAATATTGAACCGGTAGGGAAAAAGGAGTAGATGGATAGTAGTACAGAATCAAAATACTATCCAAGGAGTATCTAAGATGTCCACTTACAAAATCCACCCCATCGTAGTGGGTACCAAAATTTTCGACAAGGGGATGATGACCTATCAACACGATTACGGCAAGCAGTATACCATTCCGATCTACACATGGTATTTGGAGGGAGGTGATAAGAAGATCCTCGTGGATACGGGATTGATGGGGGTGATCCAATCAGAGGACAGGGAAAAGGCAATAGGCGGCAGGATCTACACCTTTGAAGAAGGGCTTGGCCGGTGGGGGCTGAAACCTGAGGACATTGACGTAGTGATACACACCCACCTCCACAACGATCATTGTGAAAACGATTTCAAGTGCGAGAACGCCATATTCTACGCCCATGAAAAGGAGCTGGAGCGCGCCTACGATCCACACCCGCTGGATTTTCGCTACCTTGCCGATTTCATAGAGGACATTGACAAGGCCGGAAAGATCAGGCGCCTTGACGGCGATGCCGATATCCTGCCTGGCATAAAGGTGGTGCATACACCGGCCCATACCGTTGGTGGGCTCACGGTACTGATCGAAACACATAAGGGCACTGCAGCCATCAGTGGTTTTTGCACCATATTGGAAAATTTCTATCCGCCTAAGCAGATTACAGCCATGGAGATGGAGATCATTCCCCCGGGCACCCACGTGAATGTCTACGAGGCATATGACCAGGTATTGAGGGTCAGGGACATGGCTGACATCATCCTTCCGCTCCACGAGCCGAAGTTTGCCTCCATGGACACCATCCCTGACGATCTGGAGGGTTAGACCATGAAGTATTCAACCGCCAGCCTTGGCAGGATATTCGTCGTTCGCCTGGAGGACGGGGATGTGGTACATGAGGAAATCGAAAGGCTCGCCAGGCAGGAAAATATCAAGGCCGCTGCCCTGATTGCCCTGGGAGGCGCCGACAGTGGCAGTAAACTGATCGTTGGCCCGGAAGAGGGCAGGGCGGCAAGGATACACCCCATGGAGGCCATCCTGGAAAACGTGCATGAGGCGGTTGGCGTTGGAACCATATTCCCGGACGAGGCGGGTAATCCTACCCTGCACATGCACACGGCTTGTGGCCGCCAGACAAATACCGTTACCGGATGCGTGAGAAAGGGTGTAAAGGTATGGCACATCCTCGAGGTGGTGATCTTTGAACTCACTGGCACCCGTGCCGCCAGAAGGCTGGATGAGAAGCTGGGATTCATGCTCCTGGAGCCATGACGCTGGTTCCTTGACTTGACCCTGTCCAGAACTTATTACTTAAAAGGAACAGGATGTCGGAATCGTTCAGATCGGATCACAAGATCCCAATAGACAGAGATCAGGAGGGGCATTGCCATGAGTTATGTTCATCTGGAAAAATCCAAGTGGGAAGATTATTTCAACAGGGTTTCAAAAAGCCTGAAGGATACACCTGCGGAAATAGAGGTAGAGGCCCTTGGTATCCTGGACAAATATGAAACCGATTGGATTTCCCTTGTCGGGATCTCCTATGATCCAAAAGACGATGTCATCTCCATCTATTTCGAGGAGCCTGATCTGAAGGATTTTGACCATATAATACGTCATCCCCAGGATGTGGCCGTAGAGGAAGGTGATGACGGCCTGCTGAACGTGGAAATAACCGGCGGACAGGGGTACAAACATGTGATAAGGTTCAAACAAGCTGTACCTGTCCAGGGATAGGAGATACGGTTGTCACGTTTCCTTTCGAAGACAATTGCCCTACATTTCTAACAGCCCCCATGACCCTTAAGGCCGGGGGCTTTTTTGTGATCAATGGTTGCCCGTTGCATTCTTCTCTATATCCTTTCGGTTTTCATGCCCTTTGTATTTCCTGGCCTGCTGCCAGGTACGGTCTGGGGTATACCAGAGGGGGCTGAATCTTTAAGACAGATCAACCCTCGTACCTATCCGGATGCCCATGAGGTTCTTGCCCGTGAGATCGAAACGTTCAACTTTGAGCAAGATGGTACCTATACGGATGAGGACGAGGTATTCATAACCATCCTGGACGAACAGGGAAGGAGATCGGAGAAGGTACAGTCCTTCTACGTAAACCGACACTATGGGACATTGAAGATCCTGACATTCGAGGTGATCAAGGCGGATGGTCGCAGGCTGCCAGTGGATCTCAAGAGGTATTCCAACACGACCGCTGCCAGCATGAATTCAAGGATGAACATCTATGACCCCGACCAAAAGGTCATAAAGGTCTTTGTCCCAGACCTGGAAGCAGGGGATTCCATCCATTACAAGATCAGGCGAATACAGTTCAAGCCGGTGATACCTGGGGCGGTGTATGCCGTGCTCATGGGACAGTACGTGTTCCCTGTACGCCATTATACCTTCCGTTTGATAGGGCCTTCGGACATGAAGGTTTATCATCTGGTGAAGGATCCGGTAACAGGAACCTGGTCCTTCTCTAGTAAGAAATCCGGTGGGAAACAGACACTGACATGGCGATTTTCCAACGTAACCAGGATAGTGCCAGAACCATCCATGCCGCCAGTGTCACGGGTGTCGATGCGGCTTCTGTTTTCAACCCTTTCTTCCTGGAAGGCTGTCTCCAGGTGGTATTTCAATCTGGTGGAACCAAGGCTGAAACCATCCGCCGGGATAGTCAAAAAGGTAAAAGAGCTGACCTCCGGTGACAAGGACCGCCTCGAAAAATTATCTGCCATCTTCTATTTCGTTGCACAGAAAATACGTTATATGGGTATAACCGAGGAATCGAACCGGCCCGGCTTCGAACCCCATGATGTTACGCTTACATTCAACCGGCGTTATGGGGTTTGCAGGGACAAGGCGGCACTGCTCGTGAGCATGTTGAGAATTGCAGGTTTCAACGCGGTGCCCGTGCTGGTCAGCGTGGGGAGGAAACTTGATCGTGAAATTCCTGTGCCCTATTTCAACCACGCAATTGCCGCCGTTCTGGACGACTCAGGAAGGCCGGAATTCTTTCTGGATCCTACGTCGGAGACAAGCAAACAGTTTTTACCTGATTATGAAAGGGACTGTTCCTGCCTGATAGCGGATGAAAAGGGGGCGGATCTTGGCCTTACCCCGGCCCAGGTACCTGAAAGGAACCTTACCGATATTCAAGTAACGGATTTACTGAATGAGGATGGCAGCCTCAGCGGGAGGATAAGGGTTGTCTTTCGCGGTTTTGCTGATACGGCCATCAGGTCGTACCTTATGATGTGCTCAGAGGATGAAAGACTCAGGTCGTTAAAGAGGTTCATCAGCAGCAGGAGACCGGGGATAGATATAGAAAACGTAGTCTGGTCTGATCCTGGTGACCGATCCATTTCCTTTTCCTTTAGTTGTAACTTCGTGATAAGACAGGCACTGAGGCACCTTGGCCAGGAAGAGACCTTGTTTTTTCCTCTCAGCAATCTCGAGGCGATCGGGATATTGGACAAATGGGTACTGGGCAAGGCAAATATGGCCAAACGGCATTATCCCATCCGGCTTGGCTATACGTTTGCCAGCAGGATTACCGAGACCGTAGATCTTGGTGGTCTTCCAGGCCGTATCGTCCTGCCCTCTCCCTACAGTTTTTCCGATGATATTCTCGGCTATACGACCACCTTCTCCATTGAGGGTACAAGGCTCACGATAAAAAAGGCATTTTCCTTGAGACAGATGGAGGTTTCTCCTGAAAGATACCGAGAGATCACGATGTTTCAGTATAATAGCGGTTATTTTCCTGTATTGCCGATAGTCATGGAGAGATAGACTCGTATCTACGGGTGTGGGCATATACTGCCAAGGCTGATTTTTCTGCCCAAAGGTACGGCCCCAAGGGTACAGGCCACATTAGACTTTTGGATAAACGGAGGTTGGTTTCCAGATGGGCGTTCGAATCCCCAGTTGCTATATCCTGCCCGCGATGCTCATACTATCGATTATATGGCTGTGGCCAAACGACAGATCCCTTGCCATGACAGGCCCTGCGGGGGCCGATGCCGTCAACCAGCTCATAGAGAAGACATACGAGGTAAAGCCTGACGGCAGTTACCGTATGAAGCTTCATCTCATTACCAGGATACTTACATACAAGGGGAAAAAAGATTGGGCAGATTTCAAGTATCCCTATAACAGCAGCTTCCAGAGGGTAACGGTCGATACTGCTAGGACCACATCTCCAGATGGCAAAGTATTTCGGGTCACCCGGGACGAGATTCAGGATATACAGGATCCCTCCACCGCACGTTCATCCCTTTTCTCCAAGGCCAGGATAAAGGTGATAAACCTTCCAGCAGTAGAGCCGGGATCTGTCATCGAGATAGGCCTTACACTCGTTTCACAGAAGGGTTTTTGGGCCAGCGAGTCATTCGAGTTGGCCAATCCTACCATCTTGAAAAAGGTGACAGTAAAGTCACCAGTAAATCTAGGGCTTATGGGATATATCAGGAACCCTGCGGTAGTTATGACAGAACAAAAGGCAGGCGGAGTCCGTACATCCATATGGGAGGGCAGGAACCTGAAAAGACACTTTAGGGAACGGCATACCCCATCCATTATGAACTCCCGAAGCACGCTCATATTGTCCAGCTATACAAGCTGGGCACAGACGGCGAGGTTTTTCAAGGCCCTTTTTGATTCGAAGATTTCCGGCAATGCCAATGGCCTGGAGGAATTTTCCGGAGTAGATCACCTCTATACCAGGATAATGCAGGATTTCAATCTCTGCCCCATCCCGCTCTTTGATACGGATCTGGTACCCCAATCCCCTGCAGGAACCATCGAAAGGGGCTATGGAACCCCTGTTGACCTTGCGCTCCTGTTTATGAGTGTGCTTAAACAAAGGGATATTAAGGCCTGTGTCTATATGATTGGACCACCTGATTTGTTTCTGGGCAGATTGGCCCGGGTCCCTTCCCCTGGCTATTTTACTGGTTGTATCGTAAAGGCCTGTGGCAGGTTCTTTGCTTTCAACACGAAGGAGCTTGCACCCGGTGTAACCGGCATGTCTGGACAATATGCACTGGGGCTCGACTCAGGCCGGTTGGAAAAAATCCTCGATATCTGGCCTGAGAAAATCGTAACAGACATGGATACGAAAATAGGGGATAAGGGCAGGATGGAGACCAGATATTCTGCCGAATTCTGGGGCAGTTATGCGTCTGCAAAGAGAAGGGCATTGAGATACCTGTCCCCAAGGGAGTGGCCGGTAGCCACCTCTGTGTTTCTCCATACACTCTCACCCCTGGCACAAGGGCCTGGGAGGCTAAGGACCAAGGGACTGAAGGTGCCCATGGACCCGGTGGGAATAGATGTAGACTTTACGGTCCAGGCCGGCCCTGTATATAGCAGCGGAATCTATTTCATACTGCTACCGCCTTCCTCGTTGGCCTCTTTCTACTCGGATTGTCTTGCCAACAGGCACAATCCCTTGGCGGTCTCGCAGGGTGGAGTGGAGGTGTTGAACCTGAAGATCCATCTTCCTTTGGACATGGAGGTGGTATACGTACCAAAGGCACGGGATGAAAAGGTTGGCCCCCTTTCCTGGCGGCTCGAATGCCGGACAGGCGATCACCTTGTAAGGTGTTTCAGAAAGGTGCGCCTTTCAAGGTCACTGGTAGGACCGGGCAAGACGTACGGGAAATTCGAGGAAAATATTGTAGACCTGTCTGATCCTGAGGACAGGGTCTTGATTCTTAAAAAGAAACAATCAAGGGATTGAGTTACATGAAGAGCTCTCCATGGAAGTTTCTTACGCCCTGGTGGATTCCTCTACTTTCTGTATTGTTGTTTTCCCCTGGCTGTAATATCCATAGGGATGTGCCCATAAAGATCGGCCTTTCTGTTAACCTGAGCGGTGAGGGCGGGGCACCCTCCGAGGACATAAGGGACGGGGCCCTTCTTGCCGTTGATGAAATCAACAGGCAGGGTGGTATCAATGGCCGGCGCCTTGAGCTCATCATCAAGGATGATGGAAATTCAAGGGAAGGTATATTGAAGGCGGACAAAGAACTCCTGGATGAGGGATGCAGGGTAATCTTTGGTCATACCTATTCCCAGAACACCCTTACTGCCTATCCTTTTGTAACCTCCAGGGGAGCTATCCTTTTTACTGCCTATACCGCCACTACCCGGCTTACAGGAAAGGATGACCTGTTTATCAGGACATCGGTGGACGACAGGGCCTACGGGCAGGCATTCTCCCGCGTGTTGAAAGACCGGGGAGCAGACCGTGTGGCCTTCGTACTGGATATGTCGAATTCCAGTTTCTCCATGGAGATATTTACAGAGACCTTGAGGCATTTCAAGGGGCACACGTGGGTAGAAAGGCTAAACAGCAAGGGAAAAATCGATTGGCACCAGCTCATACACCACGTCCTCGTCTTTAAACCCCAGGTGATCATACTCGTTACCGAGGTAAAAAACACGGGGCTTGCCGCCCAGAAGCTGCGATACGCAGGTTATAAGGGTAAGCTCTTGGCCACCTTGTGGGCACACGGTCCAAATCTCATACGTTACGGGGGAAAGGCCGCCAATGGCATCGGCATCATCACCTTTCTCAGGCCTTCCTATTCCAACGACAGGTACAAGGCCTTTGAAAGAAAGATGCTCAAGATCTTCGACAAATCCCCGTCACCCAAATCGGCCAGGGCATACGAAGCAATATATATTTTAGCCGATGCCTTCAAAAGATGCAAAAATCCGGATGATGTCTCCCAGATAAAGGAGGCTATTCTGTCCGGTAGCTATGAAAACTTGTTGGGACAGGTACACTTCGACCAATTCGGAGACGTAGTTCGACCTATATATGAAGTAGAGGTAGAAAACGGGGAATTTGTGTTGGCCAGGACCATTGAGACGGGCAAACAATCATGAACAGGAACATTTCATTGATTACGAGGGCCAGATACATAACCTGGCTGTTTGGGATCTTGACCTTTGTAACGGTATTGTCTGTCTTTGGGGTCTCTGAATACACCCAGATCAGAGAGCATATTGCCACGAATATGACCGGGACGGCCGAGTCACTTACGGGTCTCATCAATGAACATTTTTTTGCCCAGGTGCCGGTCGTAAAGAGCGTGGTTTCATCGGTCCCCAACGGTGATGACTATACGGTGGCGATTTATCTCAAGATAAATCTGCCCACCCAGGACTCAAAGGACGTATGGGTTCTGCTAAACCATCAAAGACGCATAATATCAGGAAAAGGACTTGACCTTTCACAGTATGCAGGGCTCGACCTTTCGCATCTCGACTATGTTGCCAGGATGGAGCCCGTATCCCGTATCCACCAATCCTTTTTCAACAACAGACCCGTGATTACTTTCCTTTACAGGCTTCCCCAGGACCGACTTCTTCTAATGGACAGGGATCTTGAGGCACTGAAACCCCTTGCTTCCAGTGTCAGGGTACCGTCAATACGAAAATTCATCTTTTTTATCCTTTCCTCCCACGGGACGGTTATATATCACCCTGACAATGAATATGTTAAAACCCGCCGGAATCTGGGTTTCGAGATAAAAAACCTGCAAGGCCCTGACGAAATGGGTCTTTTCACCTATACCCTCATGGGAAAGGACTATTGGTGCTATAAAAAGGCACTTGCCATGCCACTGGGATGGACCTTTTATGCCTCGGTACCGGAGTCCGAGGTTTTCTCAGAGATCTGGTCTAAATCGCTTCCCATATTGATCTCGGTTGCCTTTCTGTTTCTTTTTACCATGCCCCTTTTCGATGTATTCCTAAGAAGGCATTTCTCCGAACCGGTTTCACGAATCTATAATTCACTTAGAGAACTTGATCCTATCTCCTCCAGGGAAGAGTTGCCGGAGGAAATGGGCGCATCCATAATAGAGCTTACGGCCATTATCAAGGCGATCAACGGATTGCTTGACAGTGTCAGAACGGCACATGAGCAGGTGTTGAGGAACGAAGAACTCTTTCGGACCGTGACCGAGTTCGCTTCGGACTGGACATACTGGCTGGGTTCTGATGGTAAGTTTCTTTACATCTCACCTGCTTGTGAGCACATAACCGGTTACTCTCCGGTTGAACTCTACAACGATCCCTCTTTGGTAAA
>JAJRZR010000015.1 GCA_024275145.1 Deltaproteobacteria bacterium
GCACGGCCGAGGCCCTGCTGCGGGAGGCCGGAGTCGAGTTAAAGAAGAGCCGGCCCGGCGCGGCCTGACACCACGCCCCCGCGCGGGGGGCGACTTCACCGATTTACAATTATCGGGGCTTGACCGGATGTTTCAATCCACGCCCCCGCGCGGGGGGCGACACCAGTAGATGACGGAGAAAGAGCCGAAACAACCGTTTCAATCCACGCCCCCGCGCGGGGGGCGACGCCCTCCTTACAAATAGACTTTCAGATCCGCGGGCGTTTCAATCCACGCCCCCGCGCGGGGGGCGACTACCAGGATAGAGCCTCCGGCCTTTATCCTGCCTGCGTTTCAATCCACGCCCCCGCGCGGGGGGCGACGTCCCTTCAGGGAGCGTAGTGAAGTGTTTGGTCAAGTTTCAATCCACGCCCCCGCGCGGGGGGCGACATTGACTTTATAACTTCCTAATTTCTAATGAATTATTTCTATTTTTTTGCGAACTTATGACTATGTGACTATTATTCATTCTATTGCCAAAGAGCTACTTTTCTATTTTTACTGTAATTTCAAATTATTAAGTCAAGTGCGAACCACTTATACGGAAAATGGATCTTAGTGCCCACAAACACAATGAATGCTAGATTCTTTACACACAGGGCTTCGGGTTCGCACACCGCCTTTAAGTAATCAAAGGCCCTTCCTGGTCAATCGGCTCCTTGATTCCTACATGTTCAACCCTACGCTTCCATTTGGAACCAAGAAAATAAAATCTCAGGCTATCTCTCTCAGGATCAATTTCATCAATCAATTTTTGACGCAGAACCTCCCATTTTGCAGGATCGACTATGCATTCAAAGACTGAATACTGGACCCTCTGTCCATAATTCTGACAGGCCTTTGCTACCCTGCGGAGACGCCGCTGGCCCGTTTTGTCGATGGTGGATACGTCATAAGTTATCAATACGAACATCGTTTATCCTATTTCCAGATAAAGGGTGGGTAACCATCAAGATCACCACGCATATACCTTGCTAACAACATAGCTTGAATATGAAATAATATCCCAACATAAATTTTTTCTCCGAGAAAAGGGTGGACTATCTTATCCTGTTTCCTTTTTTGGTATGCCACCAGGACCACTTTTCTGGTCTCGTCATCCATCAACACGGCCCCTGATTCGGTTTTTTTGAATCCTTCCTTTCGGATCTGGCATAGATTTATGAGCGAAAGGGTCAACCGGTCAGCGAGGAAGGGGCGGAACTCCTCCATCATATCAAGAGCGAGACTTGGACGGCCCGGCCTGTCTTTATGGAGAAATCCGACTTGAGGATCTAATCCGACTGATTCCAAGGCCGAACGAACATCGTATACGAGAAGGGTGTAAATGAAAGATAACAGGCAATTAACCTTGTCCAATGGAGGCCGGCGGTTCCGGTCCCTGAACGTGAAATCTTCTTTTTGCGAGGTGATAAGGTGATCAAATACATTGAAATATGTATGGGCTGCTTCACCTTCAATTCCCCTCAAGATGTCCAGTGAATGATCTAATTGCAGACTACGCAAAGAGCTTTTCAGTTTGAAAGAGGCACTGCTGATTTCAGCCCCGTTTATTTTCTCTGGATGATCTCTCAAGGCACGTTGTAATACAGTGCGGCTGTTGGCAAGTTTGCCCGTGAGGACGGCCCTTGCCATGTCTGTTGAAATTCCGGGATCATCCGCACGCCTGTACTGTTCCCTTCTCAACAGGACATTGCCGGATACCGGCCCCTGGACCCTGGCAAGAAAGCGGCCATTTTCAGTCAAAAAACTGATAGATACATCCCGCTCAGCACAAAAGCCCATCAAAAACGGGCTGCATCCCACCTGCCCGAAGCAGACAATTCCTCCTATCGTGTGAATCGGCACACGAAGACGTATCTTGTTGTCCACCTTGACAACCACGGTTTCGCCTTCCTTGGATAGATAGGCGCCCTGGGTCGTGACATAAAGGGTGTTCAGGTGTTTTTTCATTTTTCCGAGATGGCTGACTGCAAATAATCTTTCGCAGAACGGGTCCCTTTACATGCCTTGGGCATGCAGATATCCAATAAAGAACAGGACTTGCACTTTGAAGTGATGACTGGCGGAGGCGTTTTCCCTGATGCTATCAATTCATGTAGACGTCTTGCCGCCTCTTCTGTCTTTTGCCGCAAGGCGGGATCAAAGACCACATCCTGCCGGCGCCGGATTTTTCCATAAAACAGCGCGCCACAGGAAATTTCCACATCTAACATTTCCTCAAGGCAAATGGCCTGGGCACACAGTTGAACACGGTCACAATCATCCGATTTTGGCCTGCCACGCTTGTATTCTACTGGAAATGGATGCCATACCTTCCGCCCATTTTTAACTTTACGATGAAATTCCACCGCATCGGTCTTACCTGTAAGGCCCAGTCTTAAAGACCGTAAAAGCAGGCTGTATGCTATGCGAATATTGCTCCCCGGTGTCTCACCGCCTCTGTCCACCCTTTCGTGTAGGATACGTCCCTGGGCAGTAAATAGGTTTTCCTGCCATACCTGCTCAATATGAATAAGCGCGCACTGCCTCTCGCAGAACAAAAGGTGCTGCAGGGCGGAAAGCTGGAGGAGATCGTCTTCGCAGTACATTACCCCTCACACGCAAGCAGGTTGACAACGAGCCGGATCAGCACGTCCTTTTGGGCCGGGTCACTGGCCGCGGTGAGCAGGGCCAGGGCCACCAGGGCCTTGTTGTCTAAAGAAATGCGGTCGAGCAGGCCATTCAAACGTAAAAAGAGGATGAAGAGAAAACTGCCGATCCGCTTGTTGCCGTCGGAAAAGGGGTGGTCCTTGATGACGAAATAGAGGAGATGGGCCGCCTTTTCCTCTACGGACGGATAGAGATCCTCCCCACCGAAGGTCTGGTACAGTGCCCCGATGATCCCGGAAAGCCCCTCGCCCCGTTCCTGGCCGAAAAGGTCAGTGGCTTCGCCCCTAACGGCCAGCTCCTGCTTGAGGAAACTAACAGCCGATCGGGCCTGATCTATACTCAAAACGGTTTTCGGGGCCTGTTTTCTGCCCAGCGCGGGCAGGTTATCCTCGTCGTACTGCAGAAGCAGTCTCCAGGTTCCAGCATAGCGGTTGACGATATCAAGCACCGCTTTTCCTTCTTCATTAACCAGATTGTAACCTTCAAGGGTATTGGAAAGGAGAGTCAGTACCTGTTGCAGTTCCTTTGTGCCTTTCTCGGCCAGCCGTTTCTGATTGAGGGAATATCCCTTGACCAGGTGGTCTTTTAGCACAGAGGTCGCCCAGATGCGGAACTGGGTGCCGCGTTTTGAGTTGACCCGGTAACCTACAGAAATGATGGCATCGAGGTTGAACCATTCTATATACCTGGTAACGCGTCTTCGGCCTTCGTTTTGAACTGTTGCATTTTTTGCAACAGTTGCATCTCGCTCCAATTCACCGGTTTTAAAAATATTCCGCAGATGTCTGGAGATGACGGACTTATCCCTCCCAAATAACTCCGCCATCTGATTCAGGGTAAGCCATACGGTTTCATCCTTAAGGTGCACATCAATAACCGAATGGCCATCATCAGCCTGGTAAAGAACGATCTCGCCATAATTATCTGTTGTCATATTTCACCCCTGTCCACCCTTTCGTGGAGGATACCCCCCTGAGCAGTGAAGAGGTTTTCCTGCCAGACCTGCTCAATATGAATGAGCGCGCACTGCCTCTCGCAGAACAAAAGGTGCTGCAGGGCGGAAAGAGGGAGGAGATCGTCTTCAGTATACATTTATAGCACTTCCATTATCGCGGTGTGAGCATGAAACCACTGTCTGTTCTTATTCTATTATCCTCAGAAGAGTTAACCAGTCCTTGTGGCAGCATTTGTTGAATGCGTTTGCCAATATCCGTAGGTGTCTATAGACCACCAGACTGCTGAACCGTTCAGGGATGAACCAGGGACCCATGCGAGGCAACCCTTCCGCGGCTTGCCCTGCTCCCAGCCTCCAAGAAGTTCCTTAGTTCCCCGAATTCCATTAATTGGAGACTTATTATCGGCCATTACATGTCCCCAAACGAAATCACTTTTAATCTCAGGATCATCATTGTCCAGGCAAACAGGCTTCCCGAAGACGGACAAGTCGGTATGCAAATCATCCCACTGCTCCTGTCTTATCTTCCCAAGGCCGTATCTGGTGTCTCCCCCGACAAACACGGAACCGATATTCTCCAACTGGCGGCGGAAGCCGTTATTTCTAAGAAACAGATATCCCGAGAGAAAGACGGGATTCGGTTTCGCCGTACTGCCATGCAAATGACGCCAATAAGGGTTGATACATTCCGTCTCCCTCAGTGTGCCTTCGGACGCAGAGTCAGTTTCCGGCGCGATTGCCGTGCCCGGCCGGGAATCGAGCAGATATTGCCGGAAGGTACGGTCCGACAGGTCTTTCTGGCTATTCGGAGAGCACCAGCGCAACCCTTTTAAATACTTAGGCAGCCAGACCACATAGTGGTTACCACTCTTTTGGGCTGGATAAAGATAAGTGAAACGACAGTTGATGCCGATTTCATGGCCGAATTTCCCATAATCAGGGAACTTGGACTGTTCATCCCCATTAATTCGTGCCAATTCTGCTGCTACAGCTCCATGCATGGCGCGGGCAGGTATGTATAGCCGACAACGGTTTAATGTTCCTGCCGGAGGCATGCCAACAAAAAGCGGTGCCTCGAGTCGCCAGACCCATCTATGCAATGTCCATGTCATTTCACACCTCGCTCTCCTCTCGCAGCCGCACGTGATAACGGGCATAGACGAGGGACTGCCGGACCAGCTCACGGGCCAGCAGCAGTTTGTCAAGGTCTTCTCCGAGTCTCTGTAAGGCGGATAAGACATCAGGTCCATTCTCAAGTAGATGTGACTGTTTTGGTGTCTTTTTCAGAAAGTCATAGAGCCTGTCACTGACGGTCTGTCCAACACTCTTGTCCTGAGCCTTGAGATACAGGAAAAGGGCGTAAATGCCTTGCTCTTCCAGGACAGCGAGCGCGCTCGTGATGAGGTTTTCAAGCTCTTTTGATGGTCGATCAGCGATAGTTTTACCCACTTTGGCACAGGCAAGATCCAGATTTTCAAAGGCTGGCGCATTCATTACGAACCCTCCTTTTCTGATGTATCGACTTCTCCAAGCCCTTTTGGATTCAACACGCGCAGCCTGCCCATGCCACGGCTCCCCATGCCGCCGATGCCCAGGTGTTCCAAATAGGGATAGGCCTCGGCAACAACATCTCTTACCTTGTCTGGAGAATCGACCGCTGTTACCTGTTGTCCATTTATCTTAAAGTGCTTTGGATTCCGGCAGGTTATTTCCCAAACAAGCACTGTGCCGCGAGGCAGGGCCTCATAAGTGAACAGCGCCCCTTCCCTGGCCGAGCCAGTGGTCGGATCGATAGAGACCGAAGTCCGTACCTCGAGGTTGCTGTTCACGATATGGACAAGCAGCTTGTCGGAAACTACGCCCAAGCGACTGACTATATAATTGGGTATACCAAATTCATTTATCTTTTGTATAATATTATTCAACTGCTGCCAATCAGTCTTGACCGGCAGAAAAAGCCAACCAAGATTCAACGATGACTGAACGCCCCCTTCTTCGCCCGTTTTGCAGTAAATTACCTCCTGTTCCGGCAGGTCGCCGAGTTCTGAAAATTCTGTGATACCGGTTTGCCGCAATGCCATGGGAGAAGTGATCCATTGCGGTCCCAGTTGCGAGGCCACAGGAAAGAGCAATACGTGTATATCGCTGAAGCCTGCCAACCCGGCGAAGCGGCCGCCGTTGTCCTTGGCGAAACCGAACACGGTGCAAACCGGGCAATCAGACTTCCCACAATGACCGGAATCACCACCGCCTTGCCCCGCACAATCGGGGTAATATGGCTTGGGCTTATCATCAATTTGCCGATTTGGGGTTTCGTTTTCTTTTTTCATCGCTACGTAGGCCCGCATGACACCTACCAGGCTCGATCCCGGAATCTTCGGTATCTTTGTTACCGGATCGCGCACGATGGTGTTGTCCACCCGACCCAGCCGGGTTCCGCCCGTGCCTACATGGATGGGGTCAAGCGCCATGCCTAAAAACGTAAACGTTTCAAAACTCTTCTTTTCTGCCGTCATCGGTCTCCTCCTGTCTGTATTCGGCCATGCACATGTAGACCTGAGACTTACTTTTTCAATACACTCATGTGCCATTCCAGGCTCCAATCCAAAATACCATCACTGGCTGCCTGCACCAATGTTTCCAGGCAAGCACTTCGAACGCCCAGACGCTCATGGAACACCGCGCACACAAGATCAAGCCAGGCCTTCTTACCGCCTTCGAACCATGTCCCACCTGCCTGCGCCGCATGCGTCGCGGCAGGCAGGTCCGGCCCCTGCCAGGCCTCGCGCCGTTCAGCAAGCTCCGACCATGCGCCGCGGAGTGCGGTCTGACTTGGGACATTGCGATCAATCAGTTTCCAGAGATCGCGCATCCTTCGCCACTGCGTGAGTTGCCTGCGGTTCAAAGGTTCGAACCGCCTGGCCGTACTGTCCAGAAAGACGGTGGCAATATACGAAGGATAAACGAAAACCCCGTCTCCGATTCGCAGGTCTTTTGCGTGTCGGTAGGTCCGGCCATTGGTGGGATTGGGATGCTGGAAATCATGTGGGAATCTGACTCGTTTGTCTTCCACGGCAAGGTATGGATAGAATACATCTTCCCGGCCATCAGGAAGCCTGATGGGCATGGTTTGAAGAAACTCGGATTGGCCATCCAATGACCTAAGGCTAAGTGCTGTAATGCCATCCCGTGTTTCACATCCTGTAACCTGCCAAATTTCTGGCTTCCTGTCTCTATTGAGATCATCTTCAATATTCCGCGCCGCTTCTATCACGGCCTGAAATGGCGTCATTCTGCGGAATGCCACCACCCCGGCCCGAAGCGGAAGCCGGTCCCAGACACGCGCAAATTGCTCACTCCATGCCTCAATCGCGTAATCCACACATCTCGATGCAACTTCCAGGGGCACAAGAACCCTGAAGCGTACAGGAGAAAGCTCAAGCAATATTACCGGGTGGTAACACCCCAATTCCCCTGCCTCATCGGACACGGACTTCACTTTCAATATTTCAGTCTTCTTTTTGTATTCTCTGTCTTCTGCTTTCAATTTCAGCGTAATTCCGTTCAGGCTATCCTTGTGCTTCTCCGGCCTCAAAAGACGTGCCAAGTTGCAGATGGTCAGGAAATCCTTTGTTTTTTTACGATACAACAGGCTGACAGGGGCATCCCCATAACGGCCATTGTAAGGTTGAAGATCTTCCCAGAAATCAGAAGAACCGATATCCGGCTTGATAACCAGCCTGCGCGTACGCCAGCGGTTTCGGTCCGCGGCCGCTATCTCGCGGAATTCGGCAAGCAACCCTTTGAAGAAATCCTTGGCCTGACGCTGAAAGCGATATATACGGCCTGGTGAGGCGAGCTTACGGAACAACTGATGAGCAAGCCATCTGGCGCGTGCGTCGTCGTCGAGATCATCCCATTGGGGCGCGTTGGCTCGGTCTTCAACGATCTTGGAAAAAAAATACGGCCAGCCGTTCTCGTGCCGATATCCTTCCTGGAGGTTACAAAACAGCAAGTCCTCTTTATTAAACTGCCCAAGCCTCTTTAATATTTCTTGTTGAAGGCTATCAAACGGTCGATCCGGATGAATCGGATTTGCTTCCTTTTTCCTGTTGTTTTTATCGCGTTTCCAGAATTCAGATAGCTCCGGATTAAACTTTTGCCATTCAGGAATAGCCTGGGTCCTGAGCGCATCCAGACGGGTTCCGTCAAGCCAGGGATCGATATCCAGGCTCATCGTGATGAGAGCAACGCGGTCATTGACGTCGGCCACTTCGCTAATCCAGATGGTATCAGCCCCAGTCTCTCCGCCAAGCCAGGTATCGAGACGGCCGGCCCGCCGATCTTTGCAAGGCTTGCAGCGAGCCTGTTTGCTGGTTCTGTCGCCGTTTCTCCGCACAAGGCACACCGGACAGACGTGGCCCTCAGAGGGATTTTCACCGGTTATTTCCCAACTCCTATGCAGGGGTACGGCCATCGTTTTCCGCGCATCCTGGATCTCCGCCGTCATCCCGACGAGTGAGCGGGAAGGTTCGCTGATACTGCAATACGGAGGCGTTTCGAGACTGGCTTCTCCGGCATAGCTATCGATTTTTTCGATCAGCCACTTTTCCCATTCCTTAATTTGTAAATCGCCCCCGTTATGATTGAATCGCTCCCCAGGGAATGAAAAGACACAAACCTCCCCGTCTGCGTACAGCAGGGAACCTACAGCCAGATCGACCTCAACGAGCCTGCAGGCCTTGCGGAAAAATTCGTCCAGCGCCAGTCGCGCTCCGGTCCAGTCGCCAATCTTCACTGCCCGGGCCTCGTAGTGGTCCGCGCCGATGCCAACGGTCAGGAGCCGCCAGCGGGTCTGTTGTTTGAGATTTCCATCATTCCAGGGAAAGGAGCCGCCTTCCAAAATCGCTCCGGCAGCGGCGCTCTTGAACAGCGCGGCCGCAACATAAGATTGGTCAAAAAGTGTGACATCGTTGTTCGGCAGCCTGGTTTCGGCCAGAGTGCAGGTAAACGCCTTGCGGAGCCATCCATTGGGACCAACCGCGTCATCGCGCCAATGCCACCAAGCATCCAGGTCGTTTGTCGTATGAGGTGATGTTGGATTTCCCAAGGTCTCAAGATTCTTCAAAAGTTCTTCAATCTGTCCAAGCAGGCGTTTCCAGCCGGCTTCGGTCAGCAATTCGGGCGGATCGACCAGAAGATTGCGGACCGGCTGGCCGAAGGCCGTGGACAGCCACATGTGGGTGGCATCCTGGGTCAGGTATTTCGAGGTATTTTTAGGTAGGTTTTTCTCTATCCCCGACGCCATGGCATGGCCGGCCTGGAGCAGGCCTACAAGGTTTTTCTTGGATTGGTATTCTGCAAAGTCTTGGAACATTGATTCGAGTAGATTCTTTAAGTTGGGTGGTGAACCAGGAAGTTTCCACTCCTTGTAAGCCTTCTGAAGATGCTGATCGAGCCAATCAAAGATAGTGTCAAGAGAGTCTTCCAGTTCCTTGTGCCACTGTTTATCACCAGATTTTCCTTCTGGATCGCGCAGGAAATCGACCCTGGCCTTGCCAGTCATGTGCAGCCAGCCGATGGCCTCAAGGGCCAGGAGCAATGGCCGATGTTGCCGCAACGTCTCCGCCGGTTGAAATTCGCTCATTGGTCACCTCCCTTCTGGGCATCTTTCAGTTTCCCCATCAGCATTTTGAACTCGGCTAATGTGTTGACTGGAAGCTTTCTAATCCGGGGCGACTGCACATCCTCTTTGCCCACGTTCATACGCCGCCTGTATTCCTCTCCGTGAGTTTTATACCATGCCTTGAATTTCTCGAAGTCGGCGTTCGTGCAAGAATGAGGTTTCTTATCCCCAAGCTTTTTCCATCTTGTTTTGCTCAGCAGGTTTCCATTCTCATCCTGCAGAATCTTAATTGGGTAACCGTTTTCAGACACGAGTGCCTTGAATTTGTCCTCAGGAGGGATGTATTCCTTGCTCCCGTAAACCGAGACTGCGCATTGGTCCACCCAGCTCCCTTCCATAAAGTACAGCGTAGAAACACCGGCCTTCGCCGCACCCCATCCTGCGGTGCGTTTGGCGGAGAAACCGTATTTTTCAAGAAGTTGCTGAATTGCATCCACGAGTTTTTCCATTGCTTCTATTGGGTTGACATCAAGTCGCTCTATCCGGCCCGGCAGGGGCGCATAAAGCAACCGTAACCTGCCTTTCCCCCCGGCAGGAACAACTTCGTAGTAAATTGGCTGAGTACCGGCCCTGGTCTTGCGTTTATGTGGGTTGATCACCTCAAAATCCACTTTGTCGAACCAGGTAGGGTAGAACTTCAGTGCTCCCCGGCTGAATTCTTCGCCTTTGGCCCGTTCATTGCCGAACAAAAAGACTTCCTGCATCTTGAAAAGTTTGTTGTCTTTGTCTGAAAGTTTGTTGTCATCGAGATCGATTAGGCCTGTATGCATTTTGAATGCCCAGCGCAGCAATCCCTTCCATGATGCGGCGGACATGAACGGCACCCCGAAGACCCTGTCCTTGCGCACCGGGTTGTCCAACACATGGAATGGCCGATCGTCCCTGGAATACCAAGGGGAAAGCAATTCAAACTTGACCTCGATTCCGAACCAGGAAGGATCCGGCAATTGCGAAAAATTGGGTTCAAGGTTCAGGTCCGGCGGCAATGTGAGATCTTTCAGGCCTGATGCGCGCTTCATGTAACATTTGCGGGCTTCGTTTTTTGCTTGGTTACCACGACAGGACCACACCAGGCATCCGTCCGCAAACTCCGAGACAAGACCAAATTCATTTACTTTTTCAGGACAGGCTTTTTGTCCAGCCAGGGAAGCGTAATAATCGAAGCTCATGAGCGGTCCTCCTTTGGCAAGAGTTGGTCGATGATCTCTTCTCCAGCCAGGAATTCCCAGCCATCCTTGCCCCATACACCTTGTAGCCTCTGCTTCATCGCATCAAAATCAAAATCAATCAGTCTCGGGTTCACGAAGCCAAAGGTCCTTGCGGGATGCTTGAAGCTGAACACCTTCTTGCTCTCCTGCTGTGAACCTGCAAGCCATTTGGATATTTCGTCGTTAGGGTTGACCAAACGTTGCCCTTGGTTTTTTGCAACTCGACGTCCGAGGACCTGGTTGAAAGTACTCTCATTGCCCTGACGTCCGAGATACCTTCCGTTTACGCACCAAAAGCGCTGTAAAGATGCCCAGGCGAAATCACCGCGATCGATGTTCCGCCATTTAGATAAGTATGTTTCCAAAACACCACGACTTAGTCCATCCAATTGCTGGGGTGTAGTCATCTGCACCAAGCCATAGTCTTTGTGATGCGGTTTGCTTGCTCGACCGGATTGGTCCGTTGGCTTGAATACGGTCTTGCCTCCAATGGCTCCATATTCGGCGATCAGGCGAAGGGTTGCGTCTAAAAGATTCCACTCTTCATCGCAGATTGGACGCAGCGGAGTGAAACGAAGACTGAAAATCTGGTTTTGTTTGATCTGATCTGTTTTGATTTTCCCATCCTCTCCCAGAACTTCAAATCGGAACTTTCGTGCCCAGCCGGTACAGCCAAAGATTTCGCAGGCAACGCAATGGTTCCGGTCCTCACATTTCGTATCAGTGGGATCGCAGGCACTGCCGCCAAGGCCGCGCACCAATACCTCAAACCACCAGCGGATGGAGCCGAGCAAGCCGGTGGTGATAAGGCGGTTGGGTCCAATTTTTTCCTTTATCTGATCGTCTTTCTCTTCAAATGTGACCGAACCTATCCACAAGTCCGTCAGTGCCTTAAATTGGTAGGTGTGTTCGCCTTTTCCAAGTATCATGGTTACCTCTCCTTGACCTGTATGCCCGTTTGATCTATTGTATTCTTACCAATTTCTTATATACCTATATAAAAATTGGAGAAACAATGCCCATCACCAGTTTGTCAAGCAAAGGCCAGGTCATCATCCCCAAGCCAATTCGTACCGCGCACAATTGGCAGCCCGGACAGAAGCTGACCGTCATTGATACTGGCGACGGTGTTCTGCTCAAGCCCGTTGAGCCGTTTCCGCATACCTCTCTTGAAGAGGTTGCCGGATGCCTGAAATATTCCGGCCCGGCCAAGACACTTGCCGAGATGGAGGATGCCATCCGCAAGGGGGTGAAGGAGACCGCGGAACGTGACCGCAGTTGACACCAATATCATTGTCCGCCTGCTTACCCGTGACGATGAACGGCAGTTCCGGCTGGCCCGCGAGGTCTTTGAAAAGGAAACTGTCTTTATTCCAGACACGGTTCTCCTCGAAACAGAATGGGTCCTTCGTTTTGCATATAAAGTCGAAGCCGCCGAAATTCGGGCATCCTTCACCAAGTTGCTTGGCCTGGCAAATGTACGGGTGGCAAATCCGGATCTTTTGGCCAGGGCAATTGAGTGGCATGGTGCAGGGCTCGATTTTGCCGATGCCCTGCACCTTGCCGCAAGCCAGGGCGCTTCTCGATTCCTGACCTTTGATGCCAGGTTCATCAAAAAGGCCAAGGGATTGAGCCAGTGCCGGGTGGAAAGGCCGTAAGCGTACTGACTTTTCCTCGGTCATTATCAGAGCTTTTCCTGTAACTCCACCTGTTCCGGCACATTATCTCTGTCTACGAATACCTCATAATCGGAATATGCACGTGGTGGACCGTTGTTTTTATTGCTGACACGGACCAGATCAAAGAGTTCGTGTGCCGGCGCATTGCCAAGCTTGCTATTGTGTTTGAAGACGATCAACTTTCGGGCTGTCATCTTGCCCCTAGCCGCGGAGTGATCATGGTCGAACATGTTTATGAGGGCATCCCACAAGAACTTGAGATCTTTGTCTGAGAACCCTGTCTTCTCGGCCAAGTGTGCCGAAATATAGCCTTCAGCTCGGTAAAGGCCATAGGGAACTATGCTTTTGCGCCCCATGGTCCGCTCCTTTTCTAGATCTCGTTCATTAGTGACAGCCATACGGGTGATGCTGACATCAAGAGGCAAAATCGGGTCGATGCTGCGGGCAAAATTGATCTGTACAGGTCCTCGCACCTGTCCACAGTTGACGTCCGTAGTCATAACTGCGCCAAAGGTGCGGACATCGAAAAAATTATCACACATCCAACGGGTAATTCGGCGGGCTTCTTCCTCTTTTTTAGGTAATTTCTTGGCCTTAGGTTTCTTTATATCCGGATTATTGATATAGGCCAATTCATGTTGCTGGTTCAGCACAGCTTTTTCCCTCACATAAATCGCATAGCCACTTTCCCCCTCCTTGGCTATCTCAGCATAACTCCTGATTTTGCGTTTCAAGCACACATCAGTAACCAGCCCATGGTTGGTTTCGGGATCAATCCTCGGCATGTTACCGGCATCCGGGTCACCGTTGGGGTTGCCGTTTTCCACGTCAAATAGATAGACAAACTCATATCGATTCTGAATGGTGTTACTCATTATATTCCTCCTGATTGGCTTTAATTAACTTAGTTGTTGGAGTCCTGGATGTTTTTCTTGTAGAAATCCTGGCGCTGGTGATAATAGCCAAGGGCAAAAAGTCCCTGTTCATCCAGACTCAAGTGAGCCGGGAACCTCTCGATGTTGCACATGACCTCCTCGATCATCCGGTCGTTGACGTAACCGTACTCCGCCTTTTGAATGTAGTGCTGTCCCAAACGCAGCAATATGGGAAATACCGAGGCCGGCGTGGTAGATGCCGCACCGTAATAGCGGTCCCTGATAGTGGCGTTGATATTCTGCCCCAGGGCGTCTCGCTGGGCCTTTTCCAGGATGGCGAAGAGCCGTCCCAGGCAATAAGCTGGATTGGTGCTTTCTTTATTCAGGGTCATAGTCACCTCCATTTGCTGTTGATTGTATATTCTGAATTTTCTGACCAGACAGGCCTTAATCATGGCGGCTCGCAGGTAGTTGATGGTTTGGTCTGCCCGCAAGCGGCCGATAACCGCAGCAAGAAGACTTTGCGGGTATGAGTTCCCTGTGAGGATAGCCCGCATGAACGAACCGGCCAGGGCTGGATTGATATTGTCGGTCTTATGCTGTACCGCGGTCTCGATCAAAAGCTGCCATATCCCGGGAAACTCCGGGTCGCTGGCAAAGCTCTTTTCTATGGCAAGATCCTGAAAATGCTGGCCGATGCGTTTTTGTATTTGACCAACCGTGCTCACCTGCCAGAAGCGTACGGCGAGACGAGAGGCATTCGGGGCAAGTCCCAGGATGTAGAAAGGAACACTCGGGTCGATGTTGGGTACCTGCTTACCGTCGCGCACCGCCTCCATAAAAAGGCGGAGATCTGCCTTTAGACCAGGATCTTCTGCCTGATCCTCTTCCTTCTCCCACTTGCCCTCAAACAGGTCGGCGAGCAGGTCTTCCACCCTGGATGGCTTTTCAGTCCAGAAGACGGTGGTGGTGTCGCCGATCCGGACTTTTTGCCGACTATTCTGAGCGAGTAAATGGTTCAAGGCGGTAGTGTAGGCAAAGGCCGCTTTCTCGCTCACCGGCGCATTGAAATTTTGCTTCTTACCATATGAAGTAAAAGCGTCCAGGTTAAATGAAATCAAAGCTGCGCCGCTGGTCTGCGCGCCACGGACTCCTTTTATGGCAGGATGAAGGCGGGCGACAGAAGATTGAACCCCGGTTACCAAACAAGTGGCGGTTGCGCCGTTAACCTGCTGTTTATGCAATAGCCAGCACTCACGCGCTATTTTTCTTTCATGAAGATAATTTAGTTCTCCGTCAAGTTGGAATACCAGATTGCTACCAGCCATTTCTTCCCAATCGGCGAGCTCTTTGGCCTTGTCTGGATTCCATGCATCCAAAAAGGCAAGCAGGGCGGCCATGCCGTCGTCTTCAAGATTATCACACAGGTCATGGTGTAATGTCTTGAATGCATCCCAGCACTCCAGGGCACGTTTCCTTTTCTTCTTCCTTTCTTCCTCCGTCTGTTTCTCATCCTCTTGGATGGCTCCAAGGACATATTCGGCCTTGTCCCACAGAAAATTTGCAGCAATCCCGACTGTTCGTTTGACTCCCTCGGGCACCACCAACATGCGTGGGATTTTCCGCTTCCCTTCCACTTTCCTCAAATCGCGCACCTGCACCAGATTCCCTTGCCGATCGAGAACAAGACAGAAAGAAATCTTCTGCGGAGCGAAACCCGGTTCTGGAACCTCTATGCTGGGATCGGCACTCAAGCGCTGGTAATAATCATTCAATGCCTGAAGGATCATGACCACACCCCCTCTTCATCGAACCGCGGCACCTTGATGACGCCGTCTTGCATCCGCGCCCGGAAGAAGCGGGGTGTCATGTTATCTGAAAAATCGAGGTCATGAAGCATATAGCCCAGTTCCCGGTCACCTTGCAGTGGTGAGTCCGGAATCTCGCTTTCTTCTACCAGGGCGAAGTGGGCCGGGAATTCCCGGCAGCCGAGGTAGGGACGGTGGAAGCATTGGCCCCTGGCGGCCCGGCGGCGAAAGATTTCCAGGTGTTTGCCGGGATTGTTGTCCTCTGCTCCATTGAACTCAAAATGGGCTTCAATCACATAGGCGACATCACGCAGGATCATGGCGGCCCGCTGTTGCCGCACCTTTTGATCATCGGCAAAAATTTGTACCGGGGTATGGCCGTCTTTCATCGCCTTTTTGATCGTTCCAACGGGCAACTTGTGTCCCAGTTCATTTCTCCTGATATTCTCAAAACGGATAGGCTTGAGTACATGAATGCGATCTATCACCCAACGGATGGCCGGCTTCCAGTAAATCGCCTCCAGGATGCCGCGGGCCGCAGAAGGGGTGATGACATCGTAACTCACCCGCTCTACTTTCATTTCCGGTCTGGTGAAACAGGCATATTCCCCCCAAACCTTCAAGGCTATGCCAAACGCCATATCTTTCCTCCTTGTCCTTGTTTTAGAGAGGTTTCTCCTTGTCAAATCATCAAGTTTTCGACCTCATGAAAAGTGGGATCTTCTGGGCAAAGACCCAGGTCGTCCCGATAGAGATCCATGTTTATGAGTACATTGAACCGGTCCTGCACCTTCTCCACGCTGCCTACCGATACCAGTAAAGAGAGGACCTGCGGCGGCACCTGGACGACATAGCGTTGCAGTCGGCGCAACAGGCCGCCAGGATATTCCGCATAGCGCAACGCCCCTACCAATCGTTCACCTTCTTCATCCCAGGGGATGATGACGCTCTCTTGTCCGTCCCGGATTACCTTGAATTTCTGCGATACTCGCCTGAAAGGGAAATTGAGGCGCCCCACATCTTCTTCCAGGTCGGCCAGGATGTCCTTTTCATCTAGCCGTTCGTTGCCTTGCTGCCAGTAAAATGTACGGAAATATTCCTCAACAGCTTCAAGGGAAAAAGGATCGTCACTGTAATGGCGAAACACAGTCTGTGCAGCGTCGGCGGATTGGTGGAAATGACCCGGCGGCAGCCCCTTTTCCGGCATGAAGACGAAAAATTCCCCTGGATGAGGTAGTTTCCCCTCCCGGTTACAGCGGCCAGCGGCCTGCACCAGGGAATCGATCCCGGCCATGGCCCGTAGTACCACGGGAAAATCAATGTCAACACCGGCCTCTATCAATTGGGTGCTCACCACCCGGCACTTTTTCTTGCTTGCCAGTTTCTCCTTAATTTCTGTTATCCGTTGGCTGCGGTGCGCCGGACACATCAGGGCACTCAGATGGAAACAGTCGTCGACCTCACGGCTCAAGAGTTCATATAACTCCCTGGCATGCCGTCGAGTGTTGACGATACAAAGTACCTGTTCTCGTCTTTGAATTTCTGCCGCAACACTCTGATCATCTCCCTCGGGCAACGTGGCGAACCGGAAGCGCTTGAATTTTTCGTAGAGTAATTGCGGTCTTGGTGCTATCTCGTACACCTTCTTCAGTCCTTGTGGAAATTTTTCAGAAAAATCAAGGGCTGGCTGGGTTGCTGTGCAAAGAACCACGGTGGTGTTGTAGGTTTCCACCAGCTCGCGCAGGGATTCGAGGCATGGACGAAGAAGGGGCACCGGCAACATCTGGGCCTCGTCGAGGATGACGACGCTTTTTGCGATGTTGTGCAGTTTGCGGCAACGTGAGGAGCGACTGGCGAAAAGGGATTCGAAGAACTGGACATTGGTGGTGACGATCAATGGTGCGTCCCAGTTTTCGCTGGCCAGTTGCAGGCGGTAGGCGGTGGTTTCGTCCAATTCCTCGATCCTGGCCGGATCAAAATTGGCGTGATGTTCCACCACTGCGTCCGTGCCGCAAATGTCACGGAATACGGAGGCGTTTTGTTCGATAATCGAGGTATAAGGAATTACGTAGATAACCCGGTCAAGTCCGTATGCCAGCGCGTGCTTCAAGGCAAAGGCAAGGGAAGAAATAGTCTTGCCGCCGCCGGTAGGCACAGTAAGAGAAAATAATCCCGGCCTTTTTGTTCCCGCCTCGATACAGGCAGAAAGGATGTCACCCCGCAGGCGATTCACTTCCGAATCGGCCTTGAATCTCTTGATATACTCAGCAAGGCGTAGCCAAAGCGTTTTTAGGCTGGGATAACCTTGTCGAAGCCGTGCCCGTTCCGGGTCCACAAACCGCTCGGTGTCGAGGAAGTCGGCGTCCACCAGGCAGGAGTAAAGCAACCGCGTAAAAAAGGATATCTGGAACCCTACCCGGCTACGATTCCGGGGTACCACAAAGGGAAAAGGACCGGGTTCCTTGCAGACCAGAATTTTTTTGGGGCAGTATTCGCGCCAGGTGGGAATGTTACTATTGGTAAGTCTGGCCTCAAGGCACTTACGATCGTTGGCTATGCCATCCGCAAGCCCGGCGTGATGGCCGGCAATGCAGTAAGCTAACAGTCTTCCTTTTGCCCCCAGGCAATCAGCAACATACTTGGCCCCTGCACTCGAGTGGTCCACCCTGCCCGGCCTTCTAGCAGCATGGCGGTCTTCGCTTGAGCAGGTACCTATGTAATCCTGGAATGCCTTTGAATACTTCCCCACATCGTGCAACAATCCGGCAAGCCTACCCCATTCCCCTACCCTGAACTTTTCAGCAAATTGGGAAGCGAGCCTTGCCACTCCTTCAAGATGGTCTTCAAGGCTCTGCCACTCCTCTGGCGGCTGGCCGGGAAGCGTATGTGCATAGTATTTTTTCTTGTGGGTCATCCCAAAAACGATCCCGTATACCCGAATTTACAGCCAGGAATCTAGCTGCCCATTTGACTTCATTATCATCCTATTTCCCTTGGCTGGCAAACGAAACAAACATCCATCTAGAAATTCCCCTTGAACTGCCAATAATTAAAGTATAATCCATAAGGGTGGTCATATAGTGATAGGGGGTGGAATTTTTTATGAGCATGCTCGAGAGGATCTATTACTTCCATGATCTTGTAGCCTCCCAAAGATTCCCAAACGCCTCGTCCATTGCCGGGGAATTCGAGGTTTCCGTTTCCACTGCCAGGAGGGATATCCAATATATGAAGGACAGGCTCCTTGCGCCCCTCTCGTTTGACCGGGCCCACAATGGCTATCTCTACGAAAAGCCCTTCAGCCTCCCCTTTGAAGACAGACCCAAGAACATCTTTTTGCTTGCGCTGATGCAACGCCTTGCAATGGATACGGGCATATTGCCCATGAAGGGGGTGTCCAGGCTATTCGAGCAGGTAAAGGCGCTGCTGCTCGGTCCGTATAGGGGCCTTCTGGACAAGATCTATTGTGAATGGGTAGAGGTGGAAGAGGTACCCCGGGACATTCTGGGCGCGGTGCTACAGGCTCTTTTGCATTCTAAGAGGCTACTCATTCACTATGCAAAACCTACCGGTGATCAATCCGAGAGGGAAGTAGATCCGGCAAGGCTCATCCAGTACCAAGGGCGCTGGTATTTGTATGGATTCTGTTACATGCGAAAGGACTTCAGGATCTTCCACCTGGCACGCATCCAGGATATAAAAATACTTACGATCCAGGCGATACACCAGGATGATCATGCCATAGACTCCAAGCTCAAGCACAGCTTTGGAATCTTCAAGGGACATCCACGTTACCAGGCCAGGATACTGTTTACGAAGGATGCGGCGTATATCGTCAGAAACCAGAAGTGGCATCAAGAGCAAAGTTTGGAAGAGACCGACGAGGGGGTAATCCTTACCCTGCCAGTCTCTGACCTTACCGAGCTTAAAATGAAGGTATTACAGTTTGGAAGCCGTGCACGGGTGTTGGCACCTAAGAAACTCAAGGAAGAAATTGCCAGGGAGGTGCGCTCCATGGCCATGAAATTACGACGGGCATGAGAAAGGAATTATGGCCTCTTTGCGACCTGTATCGCTTTGGCCAGGCACAGGAAATCTGCAAGGGACAGGGCATCAGGCCTTACCCCTGGATCGATGCCGCAGTGGGACAAAACGCCCGTGATTCCATCTGTGGGAAGGCCCTTGAGGCCAGCCATTGCATTCTTTAACTTTTTGCGCCTCTTCTGGAAGACATACCTGACCAGGTCCTTCAAGGAATCGTAGTACGGCCTGGTATCCAGGTCTTCTGGAAACTCCAATCTGATAACCGTCGAGGTAACCTTGGGCCTGGGCCTGAAGAGGGTCGGAGGGACATCCATGATCCTCGAGACACGGCAGCTACAAGCCGTAAGCACGGAGAGTATACCGTAACTCTTCGAACCTGGCCTGGCCAGAAGCCTGTCTGCCACCTCCTTCTGGAACATGAGGACTGCCCATTCTATATGTTCAGATTGATCAAGAAGCCTGAACAGGAGCTGGCTGGAGATATTATAGGGCAGGTTGCCCATGACCTTTACCCTGCCCCCGACTTCCCTGCCGAGCCCTTTCCAGTCGAGATCCAGCATGTCGGCATACCTTATCTCTACATTTTCAGGCAGATTGCCTCGGGTTGCAAGCCAAGCGATCAACCTGGCATCTTTCTCGATCCCAATGACCCTTGCTGCTGCACGGGCTATGATCCTGGTCATATCCCCCTGCCCTACTCCAAGTTCGACGATACAGTCACCATCCTTTATCCCGCTTCTTTTGACAATGGTTTCAACCGTAGGGATATGGACCAAGAAATTCTGCCCCAGGCCCTTTTTGGCAACGGGCCTGTCGAAACCAGCCTTATTTCTTCTCTCTCGGTCTGCCGGCATAGTTGAGATAGCGTTTCAGTTTCCTCTTGCGTCTCTTCATGTACAAGAAAAGCGATAACAGATATGCAGCCACGGCAAAGGGAACAGACAAGACCAGCCCGCCAAGCAACATAGAGGCCATCATGTCTATCCCCTTGTGGCAGATGAACCTGGCCGCATCTATTAGGCCTGCGTCCTTGACAGTCTCCATGAGTTGTGAGACCTCGGCCCACGGAACATGGAAGCCTGTGAGCAGGGTACCCAGCTTCCATGCCGCATAATAATGAAGGGGGATGGTCAAGGGGTTACTAACCAGGATGCTTGCGGTAAGGCCTGCCAGCACATTTCCTCTGCCTACTGTACATAGCGCTATGATAAGTACTGTATGAAAGGGTATGGTGGGGGTAAGGCCAACGAGGACGCCCATGGCCACCCCTCTTGCCAGTACGAAAGGATCGTCCTGGAGACGCAGAAGCCTTATCCAGTAATATTTCATGGCACGCCTGGGATTAAACGCCCCTTTACCTGCGTGCTTTATGCCTTGATTGGGTTTCGTAGGTAAGATGACTAAAACCTTCTATCCGCCAGGATTGGCTTCCACGGAGGACCTAAGAAAACTGCCTGGAGTATACATCGGCATCCACCCTGGCCTCGATGCCTGCCTTTAACTGGTGTAAACCCGCCACTGCGACCATGGCCGCATTATCGGTACAATACCCAGGGGACGGAAAAAATGCCTCGATGCCCTCCCTGCCTGCCTCAGAGGAAAGCCTCTGCCTCAAGCGGCTATTTGCCGCTACACCACCGGTGACAACAACCTCATAAATACCATTATCCCTGGCGGCATGGATCAATTTTTTTACCAATACATCTACCACCGCCTCCTGGAAAGAGGCACATAGGTCCTCTACTGGAAGATGAGAGCGATCATTCTCAAGTCTCCTGACCGTAGTGAGCACAGAGGTCTTAAGCCCGCTAAAGCTGAAATCAAGAGGGGTGTCCGGTAACATGGCCCTTGGAAAATCGAAAGCAGCCGGATCCCCCTTGGTTGCCAGATGGCTTATTACCGGCCCTCCAGGATATTCAAGGCCAAGGATCTTGGCAACCTTGTCAAAGGCCTCACCGGCAGCATCGTCCCTGGTACGCCCGAGTAATTCCATGGACAACATACTGTTGACCCGATATATGCTCGTGTGCCCACCAGAGACGACCATGCCGATAAAGGGGAACCCGGGGGTATCAGACTCTAAAAATATAGAGGCAAGATGGGCAGCCAAGTGATTGACACCTGTGAATGGAATGCCTCTTGCCATGGCAAATGCCTTGGCAAAGGACAATCCCACCACCAGAGAACCTACCAACCCTGGCCCCTGGGTAATGGCCACTGCATCTATGTCGGCAATTTCAATCCCTGCATGCTCAATGGCCTCGTTCACTACAAGCGAGATGGCCTCAAGGTGCTTCCTGGAGGCAATTTCAGGGACGATGCCACCGTATTCCCGGTGGATCTTCACCTGCGAAGAGACTATATTGCTTTCAATTACCTCACCATGGCTGAGTATCGCAGCAGCCGTTTCATCGCATGAACTCTCTATTGCCAGAAGATGACGTGGCAAAAGGCCTTTCTTTGATTTGCTTTCATGTGACATCATCGAATTCCGTCTTTTTTGGTCTTTAAAATAACCTACTGATACATAAAAAGAAATAAGCACGGATCAACTTTCTTTCCATGTCTTGACATTGATACATCTTACATGTTATTGCTTCCAAACCACGCCCCCGTAGCTCAGGGGATAGAGCACAGGATTCCTAATCCTGGTGCCGCACGTTCGAATCGTGCCGGGGGCACCATAAAATCAAGCACTTACAAAACCGGGCAAAAAACAGCCGTCCATTTTGTCAATATTTTCTTATCCTCTATCAAATTCCAGATTCTAACTTAAAGTGTACCTTCTGGATGAATGTATGTGTGTCCCAAGATGAATGTTAACCGCTTTAAATGAAAAAAGAGGCGCTTTTATTCGGTAGTTATAGTGCTCTCAGGCGGGTTATCTCAATTAAGCGATCAAAGAATGCGGATTCCTGCACGAATTTTGATTCAGTGAACCGTGGGCATTTCCCTATCCCTTGTCTATTCTGCTAGCGAACAGGTCTATTTACCTGGATAGGCAGTCAACCCGACCAAAATTTCCTGAAAGGATCGCAAGATCGTAACCATCGAGGTCTCCATCGCCATCGAAGTCCATGCCCTTCAGGTATCCTTGTTGATCCCTCAAGAGTGAAAAGCCCTGGGCAAACACCCCGAGGTCGCCAAGATCCACTGTGCCGTTTTGATCTATGTCTCCTGGGCAACAGCCACCAGACAACGTAAGGGAATTGTATAGATTAAGCCTTCCCCCGGTCAGCGTCTTCCCCTCAAGATCACCTATCCGATCCACCCCTGCGAAGACCCTCATCTTGCGGCAGAAGACATCTTCCCATGGATATGATGCAGCAAGCAGTGCCGTTGCCCCGCTCACCTGTGGCGCGGCCATGGAGGTTCCACTCATGTAGGCGTAACCGTGTCCCGAATCCCTGTCGTAATAGGTACTCAGTATGGAGTAGCCAGGGGCACCCAGGTCAACCGATGATACGCCATAGTTTGAGAAGGTGGCCAGCCTGTCCTCCTCGTTCGTGGCCGCCACGCTTATTATATTGGGGAGCGTAAAGGATGCAGGGTAGTAAGGGGTCGCGTCATCGTCTCCACGGTCGTTTCCGGCAGCCGCTACAAAAAGGATTCCGGCCTGGCCGGCGGCATCGATGGCATCCCGTTCGATATCGCTGTAACAATTGGTGCAACCGTAAGAGGCGTTTATGGCAACGATGTCCACTCCCCGTTCCTTCATATCCAGGCAGTAATCGATGAGCTCTATCTCATCCGATTCATACATGTAGCCACTTGGCCTGAATCCCTTCAGGGCCATTATTCGGGCATGCCAGTTTATGCCGGTGATTCCGACACCATTGTTCCCGGCTGCTGCAATGATCCCTGCTACATGGGTCCCATGCCCGTCTATATCCATGGGATCGCTGTCATCTTCACCTGTATCTATCCCGTATATATCGTCTATATAGCCGTTGCCATCATCGTCTACCTCCGTGATACCATTGGCTTCGGCCTTGTTTATCCACGTATTCGCCTTAAGATCCGGGTGGAGATAATCTATGCCGGTGTCTATTACTGCAATCACCTCCTTGGAGGAACCGGTTTCAAGTCCCCATGCTTCCGTAGCGGATATGTCAGCCGGAATACCCATGCTGGTCTCCTGGGCGTTACAAAGTGCCCATTGTTCTCCGAACCTTGGATCATTGGGCAGGATGCCGCCACAATCAAGGAGCCACTTCTTGTGGTCAAGCTCCGCCTTCTTTACCATGGGAGAGGACCTGAGAAGGCGGAGTAATTCGTCCGCCCTCAAGTGGCCCGCCGTTATAAGGGCATATCCTGTCCTGAGCCGCTGTGACACCTGTCTGAATCTTTTTGAGATGTGTATGCCCGCAGCGGGAAAAGACCTAATAAGGTCTTCGTATGTCCTTCCTACCTTGAGTTTTACCAACACCGCACCTGCACGAAATCCTCCAATGCGGGCAGTATGTACAGGAGGAGGCAGCGCCAGGCAGATCGTCTCAGAAGAAAAATACACGATCAGGCAAACGAATAACAGGACGTATAGGTAGTTCTTAATGTATCTGGATTTCTCAAGCATCCATTTCTTTTTATGCATCCTTGTCCCAAAGCCAATAGATTGCCAGGCGCCTCTGAGGAGTGGTTCATTCTACCTTGGGCCGTGTTCTCATGCCCTGGGTTACGGTGTCAAGGGCCTGGCCGCATGAAGGTTTGGGTTCAAAATCGCCTCTGGCCCCTGTGATCATCCATTATCACCCAACACCTTCATGAGTTCAGTAGGGTCCAGGCGTTTCCCCTGGAGGCTTATCCCCCAGTGAAGGTGTGGCCCTGTAGCCCTACCAGTAGCCCCTGCCCTGCCGATGAGCATCCCCCGTCTTACCCTTTGGCCGGTCCTTACCAAGGATGCAGAAAGGTGTGCGTACAGGCTGAAGAGTCCCTCTCCGTGGTCTATGACAACGGTTTTCCCGCTGAGATAGCAGTTGCGGACCAGCACTACCCGTCCACTGTTTGTAGCCCGCACCGGTGCGCCGACTCCGGCCCTTAGATCTATACCTGAATGGGGGCTCCTCGGTTCCCCGTTAAAAAAACGTCTCAACCCGAAGGGACTCAGGATTGTAGGTGGAACCGGCCATACGAAAGGACGTTGCCAGTATACGTGGCTGCTGATCCTTCCACATACAGCACTGATGGCACGCTGGTCCGCCAGGACCCGCTTCAAGATCCTGGGAGGAAATTCCACCATCTTCTTAGGGACGTGGAGATGCTCCTCAGGAAATTTCTTGTAGAAAACGGTCAGGCACACGGCGGTGACGTTTAGCCGGCCGTTTCCGTCATCCCATACGACCGATAGCACTTTGTCCCCGGGTATCGTGTTGAGGGCTGCTCCTGCCAGGGCCAGGTAACCCTTGCCTGTCCTGTCCCGGAAAAACGGTATGTCCTTTCCGGAAAATTTCACCTTTTTTATGATGATACCCCTGGCAGGGACAATCCTTACCAGGCTCAACCCGCCCAGCGGGATACGGGCCGGTCCAAGGGTGATTTCTGGTTCCAGACCCCTGACAGGCGGATCAGAAAGGGCCTGAGATGGAGATTGTAGACAGATTGATGCGCAGATGAATAAGAGTGCAGCGCTCAGGTTGAGCGCGTATTTATTGACGCCCTTTTGGGTCATAACAGAATAGAGTTGATCGATCACGTGTTTCCGTAACCTTACAAAGGATTTGGCCCCTGGCCGGTCTTACCAAGAGGTTGTCACCGGTCTTCACCTGGTCGGCATCCTTTATGATTTGGCCGTTTTCTGCCAGGCATACCAGGCTGTAACCCCTTCCCAGGCATGAAAGGGGGCTTGCCCCCTCCAACCTGGCCCCGCATATGCCCAGGATATGCCTCTTGCGTTTCAAGAGTGTCTGGATCCTTTCCCCAAGATCCTTGTGCAGGCCATCGAGGATCGATCTCGATCTGATGAGCCTGTCCGCAGGATTCCCCTGCTCAAGCCGTTGCAGCAAAAGTTTCAGGTGCACCGACCTGTTCCCAAAGGCCTGCCCGATGGCTGTATTCATCCTGAAGAGCAGGTCATCGAGCCTCATTCGATGTTGTGTCAATCTATGGCCAGGTGACTTCATCCGCAGGCGGAGTGCTTCGGCGTATCGTCTTTTCAGGTTGATCGTTTTCAGGAAAGCGGCCTCAAGGGAACTTTTATATTTACGGATCCTTTCCTTGAGCGCGCGAAGTTCCGGAAATACCAGGCTGGCCGCTGCAGTAGGGGTGGCTGCCCGGTGATCTGCCACGAAATCGCATATTGAAAAGTCGATTTCATGTCCCACCGCCGAGACCACGGGAATAGGCGCCTTGAAAATCTCCCTTGCAAGTCCCTCGTCATTGAATGCCCACAGGTCCTCTATGGAGCCGCCTCCCCTGGCTATGACTATGACGTCCCCTTCGGATGCCAACCTCAAGGCATTGCGTAGCCCCTCTATCAGCTCGTCAGGGGCCCCTTCACCCTGGACCTTCGCCGGGCACAAAACTATCTCTGCGCCAGGGTATCTGGCCCTGGCAGTCCTGACGAAGTCTGTAACCGCCGCGCCAGAGGGTGATGTGATCAGGAAGACCTTGTTTGGCAACATGGGTAGAGTTTTTTTGTGTTCCGGGTCGAAGAGGCCTTCTGTCCTCAATTTTTCCTTCAATTGCTCAAAGGCGAGATGCAGCGCCCCATAACCCCAGGGTTCGATACGGTTAACCACAAGCTGTAGATCCCCCCTGGCAGGGTATATATTCAGCCTGCCCAAACAGGCTACATGCTGGCCGTTTTCCAGTCTGAATCTGGAACCTTCAGCCTGTCTTTTGAATATGACCGCCCTGATCCGAGCACGTTCGTCCTTCAATGAAAAATATAGATGCCCGGAAGCCGGTCGGCTCAGATTTGAGACCTCTCCCTAGACCCAAAGCAGATCGAATTCCGTCTCAAGGCTTGCCATGACCGAGGCGATAAGATCCGACACCTGCCATACCTGTCTTGTCATGGATCCGGAAGGCGGTTCCTTCAGGACGGCAGGGCCATCTACTATGTTATCCAACGCCCCTGGAGGAAAGAGTTCATCCAATTGTTTCTTATCCATATCAACCAATATATTGCCGGTCTTTGCGTAGCACAAGGTCCAGGGAGGTCTGCGGATTATTGACCAGGGCTGCCCACGCGGCTTGTCAAAGGCGGCCGATTATCATAAACTTTCCTGTGGCCCGTATACCTGCCACCACGTCCCATGGTATAGAGTATACAGTCTGAACGGAAAGGTGGCACTGGGAATGTTACCCGCACGGCAGGCTCTTATTCCATGGGAGCGTGGTGCCAGGTAAGACATCGGGATGTCATCGAGCGTGATCCATTTTTTAAGTAAAGGAGACAAACCCCTATGGCAGAAGGTATTAAAAGGCCTGAAGATGAAGGGACAAAGGAGACGCGGGCCGGATCTGAAGGCAGGAAGGCCGGCGGCACTGGGGAGGCGAACAAGATTGCAGGCACTACGCCCCTTCCAGAGGTCAATTTCGAGACGTTTGTGATATCCCTGAGCACATCCGCCCTGGTTCACCTTGGACATCTCCCAGAACCAGGGGGCAGTGAGGTCAAAGTGAACCTAGAGCTGGCACGCCATACCATAGATACCCTGGCCATGTTACAGGAAAAGACAAAGGGTAACCTCTCAGACGAGGAAAAGGCCCTTCTCGACAACATACTCTTTGATCTTAGGATGAAGTACGTCAAGGCCGCCTCTTGAATCTTCATGCTCTGTAAGTGCCCGGCCAAGATAAACCTTTTTTTGATCATAACGGGTAGAAGGGAGGATGGTTACCACCTGATCCAGACCCTGTACCAGAAGATCTCCCTGTATGATGAGTTGGAGATGCTGGTGTCCGA
>JAJRZR010000016.1 GCA_024275145.1 Deltaproteobacteria bacterium
GAAGAAAAAGGAAAGGTCGTATATGTGCCCAGAACCCCGGAGCAGATGGCCAGTATAGAACAGATCGTAAAGGCAGCCATGGGATTTAATGAGGAGAGGGGTGATGAGGTCCGCGTGGCAAACATCGCCTTCAGTGCCACGGGAAAGGGGCCAGACACGATGGATAGGATATTGACCATTGGCTCAAAGCTGATCAGGCCCTTTGCCAACCTGATACTTGCATTGATATTCATCTTCCTGGTTCTAAGACCCCTTTTGAACCGTTTCGTCTTGAACCCTGCACCCGAAGGGGGAGAAACCTCAGAGCTGCCCGATGAGGCCCAGGCGATCGAGGGGACAGGGATACCGGGCCTGGAAGGACCCAAGACCTTTGAGCCCCTCCCGGACGTCACCAATGAATTGCGAGACCTGGCAAACGAGTATCCTGAAAGGGCTGCTGCCCTTATAAAGATATGGCTCAGAGAAAAGATGGAAACAGAGGACGCCAATGCCGCTTGAGAAGGATCTGGACCTGAAGAACCCGCATGGGCCTATCAAGGCCGCAGTTTTCTTGCTGGCTATGGGAGAAGCCTTCACATCGGAAGTCTTCAAGTATCTCGGGGAAGAGGAGGTCCGCAAGGTCTCGTCACTCATGGCCAGGATAAGCAATATACCGGGAGAGGGGGTACAGAAGGTCCTTCAGGAAGTCAGGGAAAAAATGGCCATGGTGCAGGGAGAGGTATCGGTCCCCGTAGAGTCGTTTTTGAAAAAGGTCCTCTTTTCATCCATGCCACCAGAACAGGCCCAGCAGATCTACGACGACATCATGCGCCAACTCCATCCATCCACGTTCCAAAAGCTTTCCAGCCTGGAGCCAAAGGTAATCGTCAACTTTCTGAGTAACGAACATCCCCAAACCATTGCGGTGATACTGGCCCATCTTGAGCCTCAGCTTGCAGGCCACGTCCTTGGAGAACTCAACGAAAGGCTCCAGGCCGATGTCATGATGCGCATAGCTAATCTCGAAAAGATCAGCCCTGACATCGTGGCGGAAATAGACCGGGTGCTCGAAGAAGAGCTGTTCTCCGTGGAGATGAGTGACGCCACAAAGGTAGGGGGGGCCGAAAAGGTGGCTGAAATCCTGAACAATGTTGACAGGGCGCTGGAAGACACCTTGATGGAGCAGATCGAATCGGCCAGGGAGGATCTGGCAGAGGAGATCAGGAAACTGATGTTTAAGTTCGAGGACCTGCTGGGTGTGGACGACGCTGCAATCATTGCCATACTCAAGGAGATCAGCACGGATGAACTCAAGCTTGCCCTTAAGGCAGCCTCCGAGGAACTCAAGGAAAAATTCTTCTCTAACATGTCCGAAAGGGCTGGAATGATGCTGAAGGAGGACCTCGAGGCCATGGGGCCGGTCAAGCTGAGGGATGTAGAACAGGCCCAGCAGGCCATTATCAGGGTAGCAAAACGCCTTGAGAGCGAAGGCAAGATCATACTGGGTGGAAAGGGTGGAGATGACATACTGGTCTAGCGTACTGCCCAGCCATTATCCATGTCTGCCATCTGTCCCCCACAAACCTGAGAGGGAAACAAGGTTTGTCCAGGATATTTAAACAGGGAAAGTGCCGTTACAAGAGGCTACATGTCCACAAGGGCCTTGGCGATAAGGACAATAATGGCCAAGGCCACCCTGGCAAACCGGAAGATTTCAGTTCCTTGTCAGTGCTGATCCCTGGCCTACTAACCCCTGTTCACGGTCATGGAGGGGCAGATCAGGGGAAATCCATTGCACGGGCTAATGGCGATGACAACGGAATTGACAAACAGGCGCGGGCGACAATAGCCAAGGCACTGGACAAGGCCAAGGCCATCGAGTCTGAGGCACAGGCGGTCCTGGCACAGGCCCGCAAGAAGGCGGAAGAGATCGAAAGCAGGGCGTACGACGAAGGTTTCGCCCAGGGTAGGGTGGATGGTGAAGAACTTGGCAAGAAACAATTTGAGGCAATGGCCCGGCGCCTCGAAAAATTGATCGAAAAGATCGGCCTTGAAGGTACCCGTATACTCCCGAAGTACGAAATCCAGATGGTGGAACTCTCACTCGCAATAGCGCGACGCGTCATTGGGGAGGAACTGAAGACCGGGCCTGATGCCGTGCTTTCATGCATAAAATCCGCCATGAAAAAGGTGATCGAGGGAAGCAGTGTCCGTATCCATTTAAACCCTGACGACATGCAACTTATAGAAGGGAAGATAAAAGACAACCTCCAGCCGCCAGGCGGTCACCAGGTGGAGATGGTATCGGACGCCACAATAGGTAAGGGTGGATGCCTGATAGAGACGGAATTCGGCCTGATAGATGCCACTTTGGAATCCAGGTGGAGGGCGATTGAGGAAGAAATCAGGAAAACACTCTCTGAGAATACTGCTCGGCTATCCGATACGGCAAATTTACCATGACACCTGAATTGAACATAGATCTAAGTCCCTACCATCAGGCGCTTCGACGCGTAGAGCCTGTCAGGTCATGCGGGATCGTGAGCCAGGTCATCGGCATGGTCCTTGAAGGTAAAGGACCGGGGGTCCCCGTAGGTGGCATATGTGAAGTCGAGGTCACTGACCGAGAACGTCTGGATGCAGAGGTGGTTGGATTCAAGGGTAACCGCATTCTTCTCATGCCTCTTGGTGAGATGCGGGGAGTAAAACCTGGCAACCGGATATGGATGAGCCAGGAAAAGGCCGGAGTAGAAATAGGCCCCGGCCTTCTTGGCAGGATTCTGAACGGCATGGGGGAACCCATCGATCGAAAAGGCCCCCTGGAGATCGAGGGAAACTACGCACTATATGCCGACCCCTTGAATCCCATGGACCGGCCAAGGATAGACACAGCAGTAGATGTGGGCATAAGGGCCATAAATGCCTGCCTGACCCTTGGCAAGGGGCAGCGTATAGGAATAATGGCCGGGTCAGGCGTAGGGAAAAGCACCCTGCTCGGCATGATTGCAAGGCATACAAAGGCCGACGTCAACGTAATAGCCCTTATAGGCGAACGGGGAAGGGAGTTACGCGACTTTATCGAACGTGATCTCGGGCCTAAAGGCCTGGCTAGGTCTGTAGTGGTTGTCGCCACGTCCGATCAGCCACCACTCATACGCCTGAGAGGTGCATATCTGGCCACGGCGATTGCCGAGTATTTCCGGGACAGCGGCAAGGACGTGATACTGATGATGGACTCGGTAACCCGATTTGCCATGGCACACCGGGAGGTAGGACTAGCGATAGGCGAACCTCCCACCTCCAGGGGGTACACGCCATCGGTCTTTGGGCAGCTGCCCAAACTTCTCGAAAGGGCAGGGAACAAGGCAGGAGCTGGCAGCATTACAGGCATATACACGGTATTGGTGGAAGGCGACGACATGAATGAACCCATTGCCGATACGGTTCGCTCCATCGTAGACGGACATATCGTCTTGAGCCGCCAATTGGCACACCAGGGACATTATCCTGCCATAGATATACTGGCCAGTATCAGCAGACTCATGCGGGACATTGCGGCTCCAGGGCAAATCCAGGCCTACCAACAACTTATAAGGGTGCTGTCTACCTATCAGAGGGCCGAAGACCTGGTGAACCTGGGTGCCTACACCAAGGGCACCAATCCTGAAATAGACTTCGCCCTCCAGAAGATCGATCAGGTAAAGACATTCCTGAGGCAGGAAGTAGACGAGTCTGCAGACTATAAACAAAGTATCGCCGGGCTTATCGGGCTTTTTCAGTAACGGCGGAAAGGCCGTGGACACGAGGAAGTTACTATGAAAACGCACTATCAGGATTATGTCTTCATGCCCGGGAGGTGCCTGCATTTCATAGGTGGCTGGATAGAAACGAAAGGTTTCAACCCGGATCCAAGGACCTGGTGAAATGATATATCGTTTCCGCCTGGAGACCCTGTTGAGGCTCAAGGCCAGAAAGGAAGAAATCGCAGAGGCAGATCTGGCAAGATTGATCAGAAAACGGGCGGATGCCCTAAGCACCCTCTTGATAATTCGCGAAAAGAAGGAGGATGCCGTACAGAAATTTGAAAAGGAGCTTGGCAAAGGCATTCTGGCCGACACCTACCGCCTTGGAAGGACACACATAGCCAACCTGGATCAAAAATGCAGACGACTGGAACAAAACATCCTGGACCTGGACGACAAGATAAAAAATGCAAAACGTAGGCTGGAGGGCTGTCACCAGGAGAAAGAACTCGTGGAAAAGCTTAAGAACAGGGATTATCAGGCCTATCTATCGGAACAACGACACCGGGAGCAGACAGAGGCCGACGATTTTTCAATAACACATTATATCAGGAACAATAAATAAACCTTCATGCGGACCGTACTTTGAGGCCGCGCCCAATGGGATGGAAACACGGCCAAGGGCAGGATGTATGCTAACGGTGCGAGACAACCGATCATCAGACCACATAACACCTTAAGGTCATTGAAGCTCAGGAATCAATGAAGATGCGTCCAGTTACTACAGCGTTAAGGCTCCTGGCCTGTCTAGGCCTTGTCAAGTTGGTTATATCGGGCCTATTGCTCGTTCTTTCCGGAACCGGTGCCTCCGACATCCCTACTGCCACCGCGGCGTTTGAACAGCCTGCCGGGACAAATCAAGGTCTCGATATAGGGGACGAACCGGAGTCGAAATGTTCCCCTCAGGTACTTGATATCCTGAAAGCCAGGGTCCGCGAGCTGGATGAACGCAAGGCAGAACTTGACAAGAGGGCGGCTGATCTTAATTTATTGAAAACGGATATAGAAGAAAAATTGAATGAACTAAAGGCCCTTCAGCAGAGGCTTGAAGGTCCGCTCAAGAAGGCAAAATCCGAGCAAAAGGCACGCTTCCAGCATCTAGTGGGGGTTTACAGCTCCATGGATCCTGCGAGGGCTGCCGCACTCCTCGACAAGATGACGGAGGATACGGTGGCACATCTGTTCGCAGCCATGAAGAGTAAAAAAGTTGCGAAGATCCTGGCCCTGATGGATCCAAACAAGGCGGCGAAGATAAGCAGCCTCTTGTCCAACAAGGGAATGTAAATCCTGGCAGTGGCTGAAAGGGAAAAACGATGTGTCCCTTGCAAGTGGCATCTTCAAACCAGTTTCTTGACATCTTATCCCCAATCACATTAATATAAGCGAGCTGTACAAGAATATGCCTGTCGTGGGGTCGCAGCCTGGTTCCACAACCGGGTGGGAATCCGTTAAGGCTTTTTATTTGATACATTGATTCCACCCAGTTAATTACTGGGTAGATTTTTGAAGCGGGTGTAGCTCAGTTGGTAGAGTACAAGCTTCCCAAGCTTGGGGTCGCGGGTTCGATCCCCGTCGCCCGCTCCATCCCTTATTGAGGTTTGAACTGCGTGGATCACTACCTTCGATGGTTCTTTCATGCAGCCTTACTTCGATTAGTGGAGGTCTAGTTGATATTTTATAAAAGATATCATTTTTACTCTGCTAATGAAGTGGGCATAAGCCCACTTTTTTTGTTGCAGCTAAATCCTGGCTCACAAGGGATTGCTTAAGTAATCTTTCAAAAATTTCCCCTTAAGCAAATTCATTGTTCCGGTAGAATTCGCTGGGCCCCTCGATGGGGTGTAATGATGCCAGAAGCCCGTTATACCTTTTGGCCATAAGGGCCTAATAAAGATCTCATCAGGAGGAGACTGGAAATCAAACACGGTGTTTTGGAGGCACGCCTCAGGCAGCTGGTGGAACCCCTGATCAACCATGCAGGGATGGAACTCGTTCACCTGGAATATACGGGCAGCCCATCGGGTATGGTGCTAAGGCTTTTCATCGACAAGCCCGGAGGGGTAACCATAGACGACTGCGCATACGTGAGCAGGATCATCAGTGATCTGCTGGATGTCAAGGATCCTATTCCGGAACACTACAACCTGGAGGTCTCTTCACCCGGCATCAACAGGCCCCTGGTAAGGTTAAAAGACTATACCCGCTTTGCAGGCGAAAGGGTTTTCATCAAGACAAGGGAACCTGTACAGGGCCGGAAAAGGTTCAAGGGTGTACTGAAGGGGATCGATCAAGGCATCATAACGATTGATCTGGACGATGGAGAATACGGGATTCCACTGGATTTAGTCGCAAGGGCCAGATTGGATATAATTTAAGAGGATTGTATAAAATGGATTTAACACTTAAAAGAATAATTGACCAGGTCAGCAGGGAAAAGGGGCTTGAGCGAAAGGTCCTGGTATCTGCCCTGGAAGAAGCCATCAAATCCGCTGTCAAGAAACGCTACGGCTCGCAGTTGGAGCTGGAGGTATCCTATAATGAGGCCCAGGGAGAAATCGAGGTTTTCCAGTTCCGCACGGTGGTAGAAAAGGTGTCCGACTCCATTACGGAAATGTCCCTTGAGGAGGCGAAGGAATTCGACCCCGAAAGTGAATTGGGTGATAGCATCGGCACGAAAATGGATATCTCGAGTCTTGGCAGGATAGCTGCACAGTCGGCCCGCCAGGTTATCATCCAGAAGATGAAAAGCGCCGAACGTGACATAATCCATGAAGAATTCAAGGACAGGGAAGGCGAACTGGTAAATGGCATTGTCCAGCGCTTTGAACGAGGCAGTGTAATCGTCAACCTTGGAAGGGCAGAGGCCATATTGCCATCCGCCGAGCAGATACCAACGGAAAGCTACAGACGCGGCGACCGGTTGCGCGGCCTGATACTCGAGGTAAGGCGAACCACTAGGGATACCCAGATAATACTTTCCAGGACGCACCCCAAATTCCTGGCAAAGCTCTTCGAGCTGGAGGTGCCGGAAATCGCTGAGGGCATCGTGCAGATCATGGGTGTTGCCAGGGAACCTGGCAGCCGATCCAAGATTGCCGTAAGCTCCAGTGATGCCGATGTAGATCCTGTAGGGGCATGTGTTGGCATGAGAGGATCGAGGGTCCAAGCAGTAGTCCAGGAATTGCGTGGGGAAAAAATTGACATCGTTCCCTGGAATCCCGATCCTGCCAAGTATGTGTATAATGCACTTGCCCCGGCAGAGTGTACACAGGTCACCGTTGACGAGGCAAACGAGGCCCTTGAAGTAGTGGTCCCCGATGATCAACTCTCCCTTGCTATAGGACGCCAGGGACAAAATGTCAGATTGGCCGCGAGATTGCTTGGATGGAAGATCGATGTAACCAGCGAAACCCGGTTTGCCAACCGTCAAAATCCAAACTATCTGCAGATGTTGGAACTGCCTGGCATGACGGAAAATATAGCGGATCACCTCTTCAAGAAGGGAATCACCTCAGTGGTGAAACTGGCCCGGGCGAATCCTGATGAAATCAGAAAGGATGCAGTTCCTCTCATAGAGGAAGCCCATAAGTACATAGAAGAGCATGGCCTGGAGAGTGCCGAGAGCGCCGAAGAGATGCTGGAAGAACCTGATGAGGCAATGGTTTCCCCTGCGCCCACAGAGGAATCCGACTCCGGGGCCGAGCCTGCCGGGGAAGAAATCAAAGCTACACCGATGGATAGCGACCAACAGGCACCGCTGTCCGAAGAGACCAAGGGTCAGGAAGGAATCCAAACGCTACATCCCGAAACGGATAGATCATAGCACCTGGTGAGTGGTGAGGAGGCCAGGCGGCAACGGCATGCAGCACCATAGAATGGGAAAAGCAAGGGCACAAGCCCATAGATGTATCAGGACCTGTATTGTTTGTGGGCGCAAGGGGAATAAAAACAAACTTTTCAGGCTGGGCATGCAGGGACAAAAGGTTGTGCTTGATCGTGGGAAAAGTATGACGGGGAGAGGGGCCTATATCTGTCCCAGTACGAAATGCCTTGAAAAGGCAAAGAAAAATTATCGAAACTGCTTAGGCCGCGCCTTCAGGGCCCGCCTTTTCAAAGAGATAGAAATAGACCAGGCATAACCGGCACGGAACAAAGCAGACAGCGCCTGGCATCTTGAAGCCTCTACAGGCTGTAGACACGTTCGGCAGGTACGGCAGATGCAAAAAGCTTTTATTCAATATAGGCGCCTGCATCGAACAGAAAGATTAAGAGGTTATTTCTAACCGGGGGTTATTGATTTTTATGGCAAAGATAAGAGTCCATGAACTGGCCAAGGAATTTGGCATACCTAGCAAGGAGATGGCGGCCAAGATTAAGGATCTTGGTTATCCCATCAAGAACTACATGAGCACGCTGGACGAGACACAGGCTCAACAGATTCGCCAAAGGTTGAAAGGACAGCAGGAACAACCTGCGGAAAGGGCTCCAAGGCCCAAGGCAATCGTGCGCCGTAAACACAGGGTAGTCCATATAAAAAAAATCATACGGCGTCCTGCCACTCCGGAGGAGGCCGAGCCCCAGTCTGTGCCTGCGGAAAAGACCGCGGCAGAGACAGCCGAGATGCAGGGGCCTGGGATAGAAAAGACCGGTCCTGCACAACCAACTGCCGAAGAGCCGGTTGAAACCATATCCGAGAAGGCCCCTGTCATGGAAACCGAAACCGCGTTGCCGGAGACCACCGAAGAACCCCCCCCGGAAGAAGCAACCACTAAAGAAAAGACAGAGGCAAAAGGGGTTTCAGAGGAACCAGAAGCCGCGCTTGAATCCGGGGTCCAGGCACCGTCTCCCCACGCAGAGAAGGCCACGGAAGAAGGCGTTTCCGAGAAGGAGGCCCGGGAACAACCCACTGAGGTCAAAAAAAAGAAAGTGGCGCCAAAACCGAAACAGTTTGTAAAGATCCTTGACCGGCCCCGTATCGAACTACCACAAAGACCTGCCCAAAAGGCCCCTGCGGCCCGTCCCAAGAAACATGCCAAAAGGCCTGTTGGAGAAATCCCTGCCACCCCACCTATTGCCGATGCTACCAAGCTCATGGGGGCACCGGAGCATAAAGGTAAGAAAAAGGGGAAAAGGGTCGTACAGATGGCAGACCTGGGGAGGCACGGCAAAAAACGGAAGGGCCTTGCCAGAAAGAAGGGTAAAGGGCGGTCCAAATCCGTCAGCCAGCTGTTGGCAGAGGAAAGAAGACATTTCAAGCATGGGAAGAAATCCGCCAAGACCGCTCATGCGGCCGCGGTTGGCGAACAGGTACAATCCACTGGTACCGCGCCAATAAGGGCGGGAAAACGCCGTTTTGCAATATACGAAACCATTCAGCCGGTTGAACTGGCCAAGAAAATGGGCATCAAGGTGGGCGAGATAATAATGAAGCTCATGAATCTTGGTGTCATGGTTACGGCAAACCAGTCCATCGACTTTGATACCGCTGCCATCATCGCATCGGAATTTGGTTATTCGATTGAGAAAAAGGCAGTAGCCGAAGATCTGGTCCATGTGGAAGAGGCGGAAAGCGGGGAACCTGCCTCCAGGCCTCCGGTAGTGACCGTAATGGGGCATGTTGACCACGGGAAGACCTCACTCCTGGATGCCATAAGAAAGGCAGACGTGGCATCGAAGGAGGCAGGCGGCATCACCCAGCACATCGGCGCATACGACGTAAAACTGCCATCTGGCGAAGAAGTTGTCTTCCTGGACACGCCTGGCCACGAGGCCTTCACGTCCATGCGGGCACGAGGCGCCGAGGTGACGGATATAGTCATACTGGTAGTGGCCGCTGACGACGGGGTTATGGCCCAGACCAAGGAGGCCATAGACCATGCGCGGGCGGCCAAGGTGCCATTGATAGTTGCCATCAACAAGATCGACAAGCCAGGGGCCGAACCGGAAAGGGTGAA
>JAJRZR010000017.1 GCA_024275145.1 Deltaproteobacteria bacterium
AGACGCTCTCACAATCTAACCTTATTCGTTGGACGAAGCCGCTTAGGCGGCAGGCGGCTTTCTGTTTGCTATGATTAAGGGATTGTAACCTTGTCATTTTCCTGCAATAAAAGGATGGTGTCAAGGCATGAAACGATGCCTTTCCTATCAACCATCACAGCAAGGAGGTTACAAATGAACACCAACATGCCAAATGACCCGCAATTCGAAAAGTATTACCAGAAGCACCAGAAGTGCCTTAAACTCAAGGGATTACAGCCAAAAACCATTGAGGCCTACTCCAAGGCCATCAGGCGTATCGGAAACTACTTCCATTGCCGGATCGACGACCTTACTTCCGACCAGTTGCTTGACTATTTCAACGACCTTCTGGATTCTCTTTCATGGAGCGCGGTAAAGCTCGATCTCTACGGCCTGAGGTTTTTCTACACCAACGTGTTAAAAAGAACCTGGAAGGATATTCCACTGATCAAACCGCCAAGGACTTCCAGGATCCCCGACATCCTGTCCATTGAACAGGTGAACCGGCTTCTTGCCGCAACTAAGAAGTTGAGCTACAAGGTCTTCTTTTTCACCATCTACAGCATGGGGCTCCGTCTTGGCGAAGGGATCAACCTTAAGTTAGGGGATATTGACGCTCTCAATATGCGGGTACATATCCGAAACGCCAAGGGCAACAAAGACCGCCTGGTGCCGCTCCCGGAGAAGACGTTGAGCGTGCTGAGAAAGTTCTGGTCGGTTCACAAGCATCCACATTTTCTTTTTCCAAGCAGGAAAAGAGGGCTGAAGAATGCCCATCTAACTGATCTGCCACTGGAAAGAGGCGGAATCCAGGCCGCCATGAAGGCAGTTGTAAGTAAGCTTGGCATAAAGAACATCTCATGCCATTCCCTGCGCCACAGTTACGCGACCCATATGCTGGAGGCAGGCGTAGATCTCATTGAATTACAGAAGATCCTCGGCCATGTCAGTGTACTCACAACATCCAGATATACACATCTGACCTCTCAAACCCGAAACAACGCCTCCCAGGCCATCAACACGCTGGCAAACAGTTTTGATATAAGCTGGGGAGGGGTAAAATGATCCTACTCTCTACGATTATCAACCAATTCAAGGATCGCTTTTTTGACCGATATGGGAATAATCTCCTGCCAAGCCATAAAAAGGCCTTGACCGCCATGGCACAATGCAGACAAGAGCATGGCCCTCACATGTTAGCTCAATGCACTGATCACAACTGCGGAAAGCAGATCTATATCCCACATTCATGCGGCCACAGAAATTGTCCCCATTGCCAGAACCATGAAACCCAGCAGTGGATTGACAATCAGTTGAAAAAGCTCCTGCCTGCCACGTATTACCTGATCACATTTACACTCCCTGAACAGCTCAGGGATCTTACCTGGAAGAATCAGACAACAATCTATTCCCTGATGTTTGCCTGCGTTCAGGATGTCCTTAAAACCTTTACCGGAAACGATAAAAAGTTGGGGGGAGCACCGGGATTTACCACCATACTCCATACCCATTCAAGGACTCTTGATTATCATCCCCATATTCATGTGGTAATGCCTGCCGCAAGTGTCAACATGGATACCCGGTTATGGCACGTCAAGTCTTTCGGGTATCTTTTCAGCCATAAGGCCCTGGCAAAGGTCTTCAGGGCAAAGCTCCTTCAGGCCATTGTTGACCACGGTCTGAGCGTGCCCGGAGACTGTCCAGAACAATGGGTCGTTGACTGCAAGGATGTGGGTACCGGCGAAAAGGCCCTGATCTATCTCGGCAGGTACCTGTACCGGGGTGTCATACGGGAGCAGGATATCCTCAAATGCGAAAACGGCAATGTCACCTTCAGGTATCTTCATGCCGGGACCGGGCAACAAAGGACCAGGACCGTCACCGGGGAATACTTCCTTTATCTGATCATGCTCCATGTTCTGCCAAAGGGCTTCCGCAGGGCCAGGTGTTACGGGTTTCTACATCCATGCAGCAAAAAGCTCATCCGTTTCTTGCAGTTGGTGCTCAGGGTTAATCCTTTCACTATGTTTCTAAAAAAGCTGAAAGAACGCCCAGCCATTACCTGTCCGGTATGCGGAGCAAAAATGAAGATCATCCGAACTATCATACCAAGACCCCAGGGCGGACAAGAAATCTGTTTCGTATAATCGGGAAAGGAGGCATCGTTATGTAACCCTGAACCAGCATCGCCCGTTTCCGAAAACCTCCGGGTTTCCCGGAAATGGATACCTCCACGCAAAAAACGGTATATTCTGTCTCCAAAAGTCTCTCTTATCAGGAAAAAGTGTTTCAAAGATCGTAAGTTCGGAACCAGAACGCCCCCTGCCTTCACTCTGCCTGATCCACCAGCATTACCTTGAAAAGATATTTTCTATAGTGGTCTCCGGGCTTGTCCAACAAACGGTTCAGATTGTGGTTCGCAAAAAGACGCTCTCACAATCTAACCTTATTCGTTGGACGAAGCCGCTTAGGCGGCAGGCGGCTTTCTGTTTGCTATGATTAAGGGATTGTAACCTTGTCATTTTCCTGCAATAAAAGGATGGTGTCAAGGCATGAAAC
>JAJRZR010000018.1 GCA_024275145.1 Deltaproteobacteria bacterium
AGAGGATCCAGGCAGTCCCATGGAAATAGTGGTTGATAACGAAGCAGCCAGGCAAAACGTCAGCCGTTTTCTCAAGAGCCAGGGCTGGGAGGTCGATGTTTCAGAGGAACCAGGCGACAAATTCCTGGTAAAGGGCAGGCCAGGGGCCTGCGCGATAGAGCTTGAAAGATCGCAAAAAGATACAGAAAGGATCCTGGTCTTTATCCCTTCCGATACCATCGGCATGGGTGATGATGAACTAGGTAAGGCCCTCATGAAGAACTTCCTCAGCACACTTGGGGAGATGGGTGAAGACCTGTGGAGGATAGTGCTGGTCAACGGGGGGGTAAGGCTTGCCGTTGAAGGCAGCGAGTGCCTTGTTACCTTGAAGGCACTCGAAAAACAGGGCGTGCACATCCTCGTTTGCGGGACCTGTCTTGAATTCTTCGACATATTAAAGAAAAAGGCCGTTGGAGAAACCACTAACATGCTGGACATCGTGACCTCCTTTCAACTCGCATCCAAGGTAATACGTATCTGATGCCTCCTGCTTCCAACTCCACCTATTCCCTCGGTGGACCAAGGTCTGGTCCACCGAGCGGTATGACTACAAGACGTTCCTGCCCGTTAACAAGCTAGCAGACCAACACCTCCCGCCACCAGCCAGACATCCTGTAATTGCAAAAGCGAACCTGTTGTATTATTAATAATGTCGTCCCTAAATTTCTTATAATCTCTAGGAAGATGTTTGCATAATAGATTTGAATACAACAATAAACGCCATTCATCCTGCCAATCCTGCCCTCATCCTGGCCCTTTTCATGGTATTTTCTTGTGGCAATGCCAGCGCAGCAGGCGATCGTGCGTGTCCCGTCCTATATTTGGATACTGCAATAAGGCTTGCGCTAAAAAACAATCCAGGGCTCAAACGTGCCAGGGCAAAATACCAGGCAGCCCTTGATCTTCCATCCCAGGCCGGTTCCCTACCGGATCCGGTCTTGAGCCTTGGGGCACTCAATGTACCAACGGACAGCTTTTCCTTGAGGCAGGAACCAATGACCCAGATGCAGATAAAACTGACCCAGGCGGTACCGTTTCCAGGAAAGCTTGCACTGAAAAGGGAGGCACTGGAAAAGGAGGCCGAGGCCGCCGGGTATGCGGTAGAGGAGGAAAGGCTCAGGCTTATCCGGGATGTCAAAAAGACATGGTGGGACACCTTCTTCCTAGAAAAGTCCATCGAGATCGTACGAAAGAACCAGCGAATCCTTCAGGAACTCGTTGTGGCCGCTCGAATGAAATACCAGGTCGGCAGGGGCCTGCAACAGGACGTTCTGCTTGCCCAGGTTGAGCTTTCCAACCTACTCAACATGGAGACAGGGCTTAAAGGCACACTCAATATTGAAAAAGCCAGTCTCATCAGATTACTGGGACGTCCACCAGGGACATGCTTCTCATTACCTCGTGACACCAAGGCAATCCTTCCCATGATACCGGGGGAAAAGGTACTGCTGAAGATGGCTCGGGATCATCGTCCCTTATTGGCGATGCAAAAAAAGAGGGTCCAGGGAGCCGGTGCCAGGTTAAGGCTTGCACAAAAGGGGATACTGCCTGATTTTACCATAGGGGCTGCCTATGGATACAGGCAGGGCCGAAATCCAGCAGGTAGTAGGAGATCGAATTTCGCCTCCCTCATGGTCTCACTCAATATCCCTATCTGGGCAAAATCTAAGCAGCTGCAACAGGTGGCTCAAAAGAGCCAGGAGCTTGCAGGTTATGATTTCTCCTACATGGACACTCTCCAAAAGGTACAGGCAGAGATCTCAGGCCAATACGCCTATTACAAGAGCGCCATGGGTCAGGCGCTCTTTTACAGGGATACCGTAATCCCCCAGGCCAAGCAGACCCTGTCGGCCATGTTGAAGGGCTATCAGGTCAACAAGGTCGATTTCCTGAACGTGGTGAGGTCCCGGCTTGCCCTTCTCGATTACGAAAAGAGATATTGGCGTATGTTCACCAATGGCCAGAAGGGGCTGGCTGGCCTCGAGGCTGCCATTGGCACGGGTGATTTCATGAAGGTCAACCAAGGACAGTGAGTGCATGAGAAGATTCCTGCTATTTATGATGGTCATTGCAGGGCTAGGCCTTGCAGCAGCCGGAGGCTATCTTGCCGGCACTAGGGTTGAGTCAAAGAAGATGAAACCTGTCCCGGCCCAACCTGCTGAAAGCAAAAGAAAGATCCTCTTCTATAGAAACCCTATGAATCCGGCCATAACCTCACCTGTTCCCGCCAAGGATCAAATGGGCATGGATTATGTGCCGGTTTATGCCGACGAGCAAGGCGCCAATGAACCAGCAGGCACTGTCAGGATCGATCCGGTCATGGTGCAAAACATAGGGGTCAGGACAGAAATCGCCAAGAAAATCACCCTTGGAAAAATAGTCATGGGATACGGCAGGGTAACCTATAACGAGGATAACCTCCTTGTAATCCATCCAAAATTCAAGGGTTGGGTGGAGGAACAATTCGTTTCCAAGACGGGTGAGCACCTAAAAAAAGGCCAGCCCCTGCTATCTGTCTATTCACCTGAGCTTGTCGCCACCCAGGAAGAATACCTGCTGGCCCTTGCCTCGGAGAAGATGCTTTCCGAAAGCCCGGTTGCAGTAGTAAGAGAAAATGCGTCCTCCCTCATAAAGGCATCCAGGAGGCGCCTTGAGCTATTCGATATATCTGAATCCGCCATAAGGGAACTTGAGGAGTCGGGACGGATAAAAAAGGCCCTGGTAATCAACACCCCTACGGCAGGGACCGTCTTAATGGTCGGGGTAAGGCCCGGGGCCTATGTGACCCCCATGACTGACCTGTACAGGATAGCGGATCTTTCCACCGTTTGGGTATATGGCAACATCTTTGAGCCGGATCTCGACTGGATACACCCTGGGGACAAGGCGGCGATGAAGATAGCCGCCGCACCCGGCAGAACGTTTCACGGGAAGATAGACTTCATATACCCCTATGAACAGGGAAAAACCCGAACCGTAAGGATAAGGCTGGTGTTTGAAAATCCTGATATGGTACTCAAGCCCGGCATGTTCGCAAACATCACCATAACCGCCAGGCCTAGGCAGGACGTGCTGGCAGTGCCGTCAGAGGCAATCATACGCTCAGGGGAACAGGATCAGGTATTCATCGAGACTGCACCCGGAAGATTCGAGCCCAGGGTCGTGACCCTTGGCATAGAGGCAAAGGGGTTTACCGAGATACTTAAGGGGGTGAACCCGGGAGAGAAGGTGGTCACATCCGCCCAGTTCCTGATCGATTCCGAATCAAAGTTGAAAGAGGCCACGTATAAGATGCTTGCGCCAAAGGGCAACACTGGTCCTGCTGGAAATGCAACACCCATGAAAAAGGCCATGAAGATGGATGCCAAATGATCAAGGCAATTATAAATGCCTCTGTCAGACAGCGGATGCTCGTCCTGGTATTTACCGCCATAATCGTGGCCTCCGGCATCTGGACCATCAAAAACATTGCAATAGACGCAATACCTGACCTTTCAGACGTACAGGTGATAGTCCTTACCGAGTACCCTGGCCAGGCACCCCAGGTGGTCGAGGACCAGGTCACCTACCCGCTTACCACCGCCATGCTGGCAGTGCCACACGCCAAGGTCGTAAGGGGCTATTCCTTCTTCGGCCTTTCCTTTGTCTACATCATATTTGATGACGGCACCGACATCTACTGGGCCCGGTCCAGGGTCCTTGAATCCCTCAATTATGTGTCCTCCAGGCTTCCACCTGGCATCACCCCTGTCCTTGGACCGGATGCTACCGGAGTGGGCTGGATATACGAATACGCCCTTGTAGACAGAACAGGGAAACATGACCTTGCTGAACTGAGATCCATACAGGACTGGTACCTGCGCTATCCCCTACAGACCGTGCCTGGCGTGGCAGAGGTAGCCTCGATAGGCGGCTTTGTAAAGCAATACCAGGTAGAGGTAGACCCTGATGCGCTAGCGGCCTTTGGAATACCTATTGAAAAGGTGCGCCGAGCGATCGCCCGTTCTAACAGGGACGTGGGAGGACGCCTCATGGAGATGTCTGAAACCGAATACATGGTAAGGGGGCTTGGTTACATAAAGTCTATCAAGGACATAGAGAACATACCCCTGGCTACAAATGGGAAGGGGGTGCCGATACGCATAAAGGATGTGGCATCCGTCCACCTGGGTCCGGAACTCAGACGTGGGCTTGCCGAACTCAACGGGGAAGGCGAGGTGGCAGGCGGAATCGTCATCATGAGATACGGGGAAAACGGATATGCCACCATCAAAGCCGTGCGGAGAAAACTGGATGAGTTGAGAAAGGGGCTTCCCAAGGGAGTGGAGATCGTGCCGGTATACGACCGGGGTAGCCTTATAGAAAGGGCCATTGACAACCTTAGGGGAAAGCTGGTGGAGGAGCTGCTGGTGGTGAGCGTTATATGCGTATTGTTCCTTCTTCATCTGCGTTCCGCCCTGGTTGCCATCGTGAGCCTCCCCATAGGGATACTCCTTGCCTTCATCGTCATGAAGCTCCAGGGAATAAACGCCAACATCATGTCCCTTGGTGGGATAGCCATTGCAATAGGGGCCATGGTGGACGGGGCCATCGTCATGATAGAAAACGGCCACAAACACCTGGAGCATGCCGCGGCCAAGGGCCTCGACCTAAAGGGCGCCGCAAGATGGAAAATAATGGGTAAGGCCGCTACTGAAGTGGGCCCTTCCCTCTTCTTCTCCCTGCTCATAATAACCGTGTCCTTCCTGCCTATCTTTTCCCTGCAGGCGCAGGAGGGCCGCCTCTTCAGGCCCCTGGCCTTCACCAAGACCTATTCGATGGCCGCTGCGGCCTTTCTTTCCATCACCCTGGTACCCATTTTCATGGGGCTTTTCATCCGGGGAAGGATCATGCCCGAGGCAAAAAATCCGGTAAACAGGCTGTTTCATGTATTGCACAAGCCACTTCTGGGCCTGTGCATCCGTTGGCGCTGGCTCGTCATATTCCTTGCGCTCCTCTTCATGGCAGCCGCCTACTATCCACTTTCCCGCACCGGAAGCGAATTTATGCCCCCCCTGGACGAAGGCGACATCCTTTATATGCCCTCAACCTTTCCAGGCATATCCATTACCAAGGCAAAAGAACTCCTTCAGCAAACCGACAAGATACTCAAACGGTTCCCAGAAGTGGAAAGCGTGTTCGGCAAGGTCGGCAGGGCCGAGACCGCCACGGACCCGGCACCCTTGTCCATGATCGAGACAACGGTAAGGCTAAAACCCAGGGACCAATGGCCTGATCCAGGGAAAACCACCCGCCAGCTCATGAAGGAAATGGACAAGGAGCTCCATATACCCGGCGTGGCGAATACCTGGACCATGCCGATCAAGACCCGGATCGATATGCTTTCCACAGGCATAAAGACACCGGTAGGCATAAAAATCAGCGGCCCTGACCTCAATATCCTTCAGAAGATCTCCAAGGATCTCGAAAATCTCATGAAAACACTCCCTGAGACCGTCTCTGCCTATGGCGACAGGGCAGTCGGTGGTTATTTCCTAGACATCAAGATAGACAGGGAAAGGGCCTCAAGCTACGGCCTAACGGTAGGAGCCATAGAAGACGTCATCATGTCTGCCATCGGAGGTATGAAGGTCTCCGAGACCATTGAAGGACTTGAGCGCTATCCCATAAACGTAAGGTACCCCAGGGACCTGAGGGACACCCCCCAGAAGATCGCCAGGGTGCTCATCCCCACGCCGGGCGGGGCACAGATACCCCTCTCCCAGGTGGCAACGATAAGACTGGAGCGCGGGGCACCGGTCATAAAGAGCGAAAACGCCCGTCCAAATGCATGGGTATACGTGGATATAAATACCTCTGACATAGGTGGATTCGTCAGAAAGGCAAAAGACCTGGTGTCCGCTAAACTCTCACTTCCTGCCGGCTATACACTTTCATGGTCAGGACAATTTGAATACATGGAGCGGGCCAAGAAACGGCTACGAATAGTCGTTCCATTCACCCTGGTACTGATACTGCTCCTCCTATACTTCAATTTCCAAAACCTATCGGAACCGGTAATCGTCATGCTGTCCATCCCCTTTGCCCTAGTAGGGGGGATATGGCTCGTGTACCTCCTTGGCTACAACCTGTCTGTAGCCATCATCGTGGGTTTTATAGCCCTGGCCGGGGTAGCTGCGGAAATCGGTGTGCTGGTCCTGACCTTCATCGATCAGGAGCTTGAAAAGATCAGGGGTGAGGCCGGGGAGAGACGACTTACAGGCCAGGAAATCATGTACGCCATCTATACCGGCACCTCGGAGAGGGTACGGCCTATCGCCATGACCGCTACTGCCACGGTGGCAGGCCTCCTGCCAATCATGTATGGTACCGGCACAGGCTCCCAGGTAATGCAGCGTATAGCAGCACCGATGGTGGGAGGGATGATAACCACCACCATACTATGCCTGCTGGTAATGCCCATAATCTACGGAATCTATTTACAATTCAGGGAAAAACACTCAAAGCAGACAACATTACCCCAGGACCCTGGTCATGGCCGATGATCCTGCCAGATGCACGGCCCAGGATAAAATCCTTGACCAAGAGAAACATGGTCAATAAAATGCCGGAATTCGCGGTTAGCTTGGACGCTTGACAAAGAAATTTAATTATTGTATGAATTTTGAGCGAAAATAATTTTGTCATCGTAAATAATCCTAAAGGAGGGCAATATGGCTACTGTAGAGTACAAAGGCAAAACTTATGAAGTTGACGAGGACGGATTCCTGCTAAAAGGCATGGAGGAATGGGACAAAGATTGGGTCCAGTACGTAAAGGAGCTGGAAGGAATCAGCGAACTCAATGATGATCACTGGAAGGTCATCAACATTCTGCAGGATTACTTCAAGAAAAACGGCATCGCCCCCATGGTTCGTATCCTGTCCAAGACCACAGGCTATCCTCTGAAGAAAATTTACGAACTGTTTCCATCCGGACCTGGTAAGGGAGCCTGTAAGATGGCAGGCCTGCCAAAGCCAACTGGCTGCGTCTAATTCTTTGTTCTTGTAAAACGATTTGTCTTGAAAAAGGCCCTTGTGTGACGATCACAAGGGCCTTTTTCAATTCATCCAGAAGATATGTGCTGGTGCTATTCCCTGCACTCCAGGCACACTATGATACCAGTAAATACGTGCCCCGTAACCGCATATGAACGCCCCTTTCAGGGTTCTAGCCAGCCTTCGTGTTAATCGACTAGAAATGCTTATCCGTTTCCTTGTCTGCCAAAATGGGTTAGATTAAATATATGCGTACCTTGAAAAAGACATGTACTTCATTCATGTGCCTTCTCTGTTTCTTGGCACAGGTCGTAGCGGCTGCAGGAGAAAGCCGAAATTTCGCCCGGCTCGTACAGGATTTCATGCCCATATCGACCCTGGTGATCAAGGCAGAAGGCAACACCGTCATTCTCGATAAGGGCAGACAGGCGGGTGTGCATACAGGTGATCTCTTCAGGGTATACGCAAAGGGAGCCCCTGTTAAAGGGCCTGGCAAGGGGATTATAGGCTATCTCAAGAGGCCGGTTGCGACACTGATGGCCACCAGGATCATGGAGAATAGGACGAAATGCAGGATCCTGGGGCGTGACAATGGGATCAGGTCTGGGATGCCTGCGGTTAGATATTCAGACCTGCGTGCCGTATTTGTAAGCAAACAATCTGACAATTCCTCGACCGCGTTGCTTGAAAAACGCCTGGAGCAGGATCTACCCGACCTAAAATGGCTGGATGTATCACAGGTGCCCTCTGCAATCTCCGATGCACGGTCCATGAGGACACTTGATATCGACATACTGTTTTTGGACAGGCCCTCTGGCCTTGAGGTTTACGGTCCTGGGATGAAGCTACTGCACCGCTACAACGTCTCGACCATATTATCCCTGGCAACCAGGAAAGAAGAGAAACCGCAATCCCACAGGATACGAACCAGCCACGAGCTGGTGCCAATCAGGCCTGGCCGAGGGGTCCTCCATATCGATCTTCAAAAGGCCGTATTGAAGGGACAACTTCCCGCAGAGGCCTTACAGGTGGAGATAAACGATATGGATGGGGACGGCCGACCGGAGTGCCTCTACCTTTTCCCAACCGCCCTTTACATTACAGCCTACGGACAGCCTGGTCCGGTTTCATCCCTTGGAATTCAAGGGCCTGGCGAGGCAATAAACTTCTCTACAATGCCCGGCACAGGGTGGATCGCACTAAATGTCCTGGTAAAAGGTGTGGGGATGCGCTCCCTGTTGCTGAATTTCCACAAGAATTCCCTTGCAATAGCAGAATCAGAGATCAATCTCTGGTTGGCATTCAAGGACAGTAATGGTGACGGCCATAAGGACATCTTCCTGGGACAGGGCTTTGACAAAAACCTGCTTTTCAGCCCAAAGACGTTCCGTCTGGAACCTGGCCCAGGGGGTATCTCATATGTTGAAAGGTTGAATTTTCCAAAGGGGTTCAGCCTGACAAGAGCTACATGGGCGGACTTGAACAGGGATCAGGTCCCTGAGCTCATCTTCATAGATTCACGCGGAATACTCAGGATATACCAGAACGATGTACCGGTTTGGAATTCGCCTGTTTGCCTGGAACCACGGAACAGGCAGGGGATGGCAATCGATTTCGTTGAAATCCATGAAAACGATTCAAAGACCGAGTCACTTGTTTTCCCCGGGCTCTCGATTGATGGCCCCCGATCGGAAAGGATGACATTTCTGGCCCTGGGCTGGATTGATGGACAATATGCAGTAAGCGATGTGACGACAACACCCATCAAGGACAGGCTGGCCGGCCTCTTCAAGATGAACGGTTCGCTTTTTTTTGCCCTGACGGGCAGGGGAAAGAACAAAGAAGGGGGCCGGACGCTGCTCTACTTACTGCCAAGCGAAGCATACTGACCCCATGGCGGACAATCCTGCAAACTTATCGAGTATGCAGCCATGGGGGATACGGACGCCCCATGGTATTATGGTTCCTGGGGATGTGGCACCTATGTACGATCGCGCAATGTTTGGGATCAAGGCCCTTTTAACAAGCCCTTGGAGATAGTCGGTTATCGTGAAGACCCTAAGTTGCACTGAAAATTACCACGGACATGCCCTGAGTCGTAAACGCCTCTTCATAGCCACCTTTGGATGTCAGATGAATGAATACGACTCCCAGAGGATGGCCCAGATCCTCCAAAAGGACTACCGGCTTACTATTGCCCCGGAGGAGGCCGATGTAATACTGATCAACACGTGCTCCATCAGGGAAAAACCTGAAAACAAGGTCTACAGCCTGGTGGGCAGATACAGGCGCCTAAAAAACAAAAGACCTGATCTGATAATAGGTGTGGGGGGATGCGTGGCCCAGCAAGAAGGCCAGCGTATACTCGACCGTATGCCATACGTGGACCTGGTGTTCGGCCCCCAGGCCATATACAGGCTTCCGAAGATGCTGAGGGACCTGTCCAGGGACAAAAGCACCAGGATATGCGCCACGCCCATGGAGAACGATTTTGAGATACCATCGCCAGAGGCCCCCCTTCCAAATCCGGGCACGGTCAGAACCTTTGTCACGATTATGCAAGGATGTGATAATTTCTGTACCTATTGCATAGTACCATTCGTGAGGGGACGTGAAACAAGCAGGCCGCCTGGAGCCATCCTTGAAGAAATCAGGCAGGTCGTGTCCGAAGGTGTAAAGGAGGTCACCCTCCTGGGGCAGAACGTAAACTCATATGGCAAGAAGAACGTGAATTTCCCTGATTTTGCCGGCCTGCTGAGGCTTGCTGACGGAATCGATGGGTTGAGAAGGCTGCGATTCACAACCAGCCATCCCAAGGACCTGTCAGATGCGTTGATCAATTGTTTTGGACGGCTTGAGACCCTGTGTGAACATCTACACCTGCCGGTCCAGTCAGGCTCATCCAGGGTGCTTAAAAGGATGAACAGGCACTATGACAGGGATGGATATCTCGACAAGGTCGAAAGGCTCAGGAAGGCCTGTCCTGAGATATCCCTTACCACAGATCTGATTGTCGGCTTTCCAGGGGAATCCGAAAGAGACTTCCAGGATACCCTTTCACTACTCAAAATCGTGGAGTATGATCAGATATTCGCCTTTAAATATTCGCCCAGACCGGGTACCAGGGCGGCTGAATTCGATGACCAGATAGAGGAAGAAGAAAAATCAAGACGTTTGGCAGAGGTTCTCGATCTGCAAAAGAAAATAGGCTTCAAACGTTTCAAGGCCCTTGAGAACACTATCCAGGAGGTCCTTATAGAATCTGTCGATCAAGCAGGACTGAAAGGAAGAACCAGGGGTAATCACGTTGTTCATCTGGAGGGGAACAAGAACCTCGTAGGAAAACTGATAAGGATACGCATAGACAGGGCTGGCAACCACTCCCTGCGGGGTTCTACAATATGAGCCCCTTTAAAAACTTCCTGCTTTGTTCGAACCTGAGGGCACCGAAGAGGCAAAAAAATCCGGTATAGCAAATGCATATGAGGGCGTTCTCTGCCGACTGGCAATAAAAAAGGTATCGGGCAAGGAAGGAAGTTTTCCGTGGGCCCAAATATAGCGTCATGGCAGGCATTACTGCCGTTTCTATGGAGACGACATGGCTAACATATCGATGTATGTTCACGCAATAACACTTGACCCTGACTCCAACTCACCGATCCTGATCCTGAAGGAGGAGGCCGGTGAGAGGACATTGCCGATCTGGATCGGCCTTCTTGAGGCAACGGCAATTGCAACGGAAATGGAAAAGATCGAGTTCGCCAGACCCATGACACATGATCTGGCGGTCAATCTACTGAAGGCAGTAGGAATAAAAATACCTAAAATAACAGTAACGGACCTGAAGGACAATACCTACTACGCCAGGATAACCCTGAAATACGGGGACAAGACGGTGACGGTTGATGCCAGGCCAAGTGATGCGGTAGCGCTCGCACTGAGGGCAGGCGCACAGATACTTGTAAACGAAGAGGTCATAAAGGAGTCGAAGCCTGTGCAACAAACAGTTCTCTCCGGGGAAAAGACCGAAAAAGAAAAGGAAAAGTGGACCAAGGTATTGGAAGAACTCGACCCGGATACGTTCAAATACAAGATGTAAGGAGGGGCTTTTCCATGCTCATGTTTGACCTTCACTGTCATTCACTCTTCAGCGACGGGTAGCTTCTTCCTTCAGAACTTGTTCGTAGGGTGGAGATCAAGGGTTATCAGGCCATCGCCATAACGGACCATGCCGATACCTCCAACATTGACCTGATCATTCCCCGTCTGTGCCGCCTTGCAGAGGAAATGAAGCCCGTATGCCCTACCATCCTTATCCCTGGCATTGAAATAACACATGTTCCACCTGACCTGATCAGCAGGGTAGTACAGGATTCGAGGAAGCTAGGGGCCAAGATAGTGGTTTGCCACGGTGAAACCATTGTGGAGCCGGTTCATCCTGGAACAAACAGAGCGGCCTTGGAGGCCGGGGTAGACATCCTGGCCCATCCTGGGCTCATACAGGCCGAAGAAGTGGAACTTGCAGCACAAAAAGGGATCTTTCTCGAACTTTCTGGAAGGAAAGGGCACTGCCTAACAAATGGACATGTGGCAAGACTGGCGAAGAAATATGGGGCCAGGCTGGCAATAAACTCCGATGGACATGCCCCGTCGGATTTCATGTCTGACAAATTTGCACGGGCCGTAGGAATGGGAGCGGGCCTTGACGCCACAGAGGTGGAGGTTATCTACGAAGAGGTTTGGAATTGGCTCAGACAACGGATACTATGACAGATTGACCGCTGTTGCCATATCCTTTTCCGTCAGTGTCCCCCAGGAGGGTACTCTCCACTTGTCATCCCTGTCCTCGACCAGTCTCCAGGCATATCGACGTTTCAACAACTCCTGGACAAGCAGATGATGGAGCCCGTGTCCGCTCTTGTATGCATTCAATCTGCCCCTTACCGGCCTTCCCAGCAAATAGATATCACCGATGAGATCCAGGACCTTATGTCGCACGAACTCATCGGAGAACCTCAATCCCTCCGCGTTCAATACAGAGGTCTCACCTATTACTACCGCGTTTTTAAGGGATCCACCCCTGGCCAGCCCGTTTTTCCTCATCAACTCGATCTCCCTGAGAAAACCAAAGGTCCTGGCCTTGGCTATCCTTTTTGAGAAGGTCCGCGGGGTTACCTTCTGGGAAAAAAATTGCCTGGAAATAACCGGATGATCGAAATCTATTTCAAAATCTATTGAGAAATGGCTGCTTGGCTCTATGGACAGGGTGCTGCCATGGTTTGATACACTTACACGCTCAAGAACCTCCATGAAGGTACGGTGCCTTTTCTGGGACTTGAGGCCAGCCTCCCTGATCAGCGACATGAACGGACCGGCACTCCCATCCATCACCGGGACCTCGGGTCCGTCTATCTCTACCATGACGTTATCTACCCCGGCGCCAGAAAAGGCAGCCATTAGATGTTCAATCGTGGAGATGGTCACCTTGCCCGATCCTATAGTGGTGGCAAACCTGGTATCCACAACAAAATCCGGCCTGGCCGGTATCGATGTGCTTGGATCGATGTCTGTACGCACGAACACTATGCCTGTATCTTCAGGAGCAGGCTTGATAGTCAGGGCAACCTTTTCACCGCTATGCAAACCAATGCCTACCGCCCTTACAGGCCTTCTTATCGTATGTTGAACACTACTCACTGATTCCTCTCTCAATCAAGAAACTTTCTCAAGGGACCCGTATCCCTGGTGTCATATCCAACGACGGAAACACGACCCATCGGGAAAGTATTATTCAAAGTGAATTGCGATATGGCCTGTTATGATGGGAACTGGCCAGGCCCGATCCTATAGTCGTTTATAGCTCTGCAAGGACGATGCCGCGCCTTACTACCAAAGAAATATCTGTAAAAACGGCATATTAAAAACAAAAAACAATAGAATACCGTGGGGGTGGGCCATAAATGTCCATAGGCGAACTGCCTGGTGTGACCAAAATGTCACAGCAAAAACAGGTTACTCTGAAGTCTCAAGTCTTACCAATCCCCAGGTCCTTAAGAACCCTTTCGTCCCTTGACCAATCCTTGAGCACCTTTACCCACAGATCTATAAAGACCTTTTTCCGCCAGATATATTCAAGTTCCTGCCTGGCGAGCCTGCCAACCTTTTTTATGAAACGACCGCCCTTGCCTATAATGATGGCCTTTTGACTCGCTCTTTCCACATATATGTTGGCCCGTATCCTGACAAGGCCCTTGTCGGGCAGATCCTGAATCTCCTCCACCTTCACTGCAGTAGAGTATGGCACCTCTTGCTCTGCAAAAAGGAAGATCTTTTCCCTTATGATTTCAGAGACCATTTCCTCCCTGGACTGATCCGTGATCATGGTACCCTCGTAATACTGCGGTCCTTCCGAGAGAAGGCGTAGCGTCTCCTCAAGCACCCTTTCCACACCGCTTCCGTACTTTGCAGACACAGGGATGATGGCCTCAAAAGGGTGGATGTCCTTGATCTCATCGATAATTGGAAGCAGGGTCTGCCTTGCCACCTTGTCCACCTTGTTGAGTACGAGTATCACGGGCTTCGGCACCTTGGACAGCAGATCTAGCAACCCCAACTCCTTGCCACGTTTTCGTCTCGTGACATCCACAACAAGGAGTACCACGTCCACACCTTCAAGGGCATTGACCGTCTCTTTTATCAACAATCTGTTCAAGAGCTTCCTGGATTCATGAAAACCAGGGGTGTCGAGGAAAACGATCTGGAAACCGTCCCCGGTAAGTATTCCCTTGATTTGGTGGCGGGTCGTCTGGGGTTTCGGGGTGGTGATAGCCACCTTTTCCCCCAGGAATTGATTCAACAGTGTGGATTTGCCGGCATTTGGTGCCCCCACTATGGCCACAAAGCCTGAACGGAAATTAGCAGGTAAACTGGATCGGTGTACGTCTGAATCCATGAATGAGAATCTACCTTTCTGCCTGTAACCTTGCAGTCAGACCGCTCACGGATCTGCTGTATCCTCTGAATGTACCAGTGGCTCCCCGCTGCCCAGTTTGTCCAGGGCCATTCTTGCAGCGGCCTGTTCACCAGCCTTTTTACTCCTTCCTGTCCCCGTGGCAACAAGGGATCCGTTCAGATAGAGGGCGATATGGAAGGTTCTTTGATGATCAGGGCCAGAGATCTTTTCGACCTTGTACTCAGGAACCCTGTGAAACCTTGACTGGGTAAATTCCTGAAGTCTGGTTTTGAAGTCATATCCGGCGATCATCTCCCTGGCATCATCCAAGATGCCCCCCATCAATCTCTCGACCAGGTCAAATATCGTATCCATGCCGGAATCCAGGTAAACGGCCCCCATGACCGCCTCGAATGCATCGGCAAGTATAGACGACTTGTTCCTTCCACCGCTCTTGTCCTCCCCTCTACCGAGTAACAAGAAATTACCGAGATCTATCCTCCTGGCGAGTGATGACAACTGGGTCTCGTTTACCAGAAACGACCGCATTTTGGTCAACTCACCTTCTCTGCACTGGTCTCCATAACGGGCAAACAAGAGGTCACTAACGGCGAGTTCGAGCACCGCATCCCCCATGAATTCAAGGAGCTCGTTGTCCTGGACACTGCCACCCTGCTCCACTGCCCAAGACCTGTGCGAAAGTGCCTGGGTCAGGAGCCCCTTGTCCTTGAAATAATAGCCCAACCTATCTTCCAGCACGCCAAGTTCATGGTTATTGTTATCCTGCGTCATAAGAGGCTTGTACCAAAGATTTACCACGGCAACAAGGGTATTGGGCAAACCTTTTGCCACGGGGCCTTGCTTCCCCATACATCCACCGACCCGCATCCACATACCAATACGCCCAATGGCATGAAGACAAGGTGCTTCTGGATAAAACGTCAGACAACCAAAGCTTATGCCTCTGTTACCGGTTAGTGCTTGATTTTAGGCGACGTCTTTGGCATTCTGATACAGATTGAGCCTGGCCGAGGCACTCGTTATGAACCACTAGCCAGGCAGTGACCTAATTTTTTTAACCATCTGCAACTGACTATACACCCGCAGACCCCCAAGACAGGTTGACCCCATGACAAACACGCCGGAAACAGACCAACTTGCTGACATATCCCAAATCACACAGCAGGAAAGGGAAATCTTCTTCAACATTATCAATAGATTTATAGGATTTTACACGAGGCAGATACAGAGGGAGACGAAAAACGACACCGCCTTTGAATATCCCTTTGTGGCAATGGACACGAGACAGGTCTATGATGAGATACGGTTCACCAGTTACTACCTTGCACGAGAACGCAGAGATACAGGAGAAAAGTATACATTCCTGGACGTAGGATGCGGCATAGGTAATATCTTGTTAATTGCGGAACAATTCGGTTTCGATGTCTTTGGACTGGAAAAGGATGATCTTCCATCGGAAATCGCCTCCCAACTAATAGGGAGGGAGAGGATAATCAAGGGTGATATCAGGACATTCGAAGGATATAATGCCTATGACGTGGTATATTACTTTTGTCCCTTGACAGACGGACAAAGGAAGTTCGAAAGATATATCGAGGACCAGGTTGCCCCTGGCGCGATCTTGATAGCCAATTACAAGCGTAGCCATGCAATAGAAAATGATCCGCGTTTCAGGCGGATAAACGGGGAATATCCCATCTGGCAAAAAATAAAGGATCATACGTGACGATCCCACCTAATATGGCAATAGAGACCTGCCTGGGTGGCACAGCAGGGAGGCCTCAAGGCAACATCTCTATTCAATTCCACGCCCGCAAGTATCCATGATAAAGGTGACAGGCGGACATGAAGGTTTGAAAGGAAATATATTACCATGCGAAGCGATCAGATGAAAAAGGGTATAGAGAGGGCCCCGCACCGCTCTCTCTTCAAGGCCATGGGCTATACAGATGAAGAGATTAACAGGCCCATCATAGGAATAGCCAATTCCTTCAATGAGATAGTGCCCGGCCACATCCATCTGCGTCAGATAGTTGAGGCGGTAAAGGCCGGGGTCCGTATGGCCGGCGGCACCCCTATAGAATTCGGTGGAATAGGCATATGTGACGGCATTGCCATGAACCATCTGGGCATGCGCTACTCCCTTGCCAGCCGTGAACTTATAGCTGACAGCGTAGAGGTGATGGCCCAGGCCCACCCATTCGATGGCATCGTGGTGGTGCCGAGCTGTGACAAGATCACCCCTGGTATGCTAATGGCCATACTGAGGCTCAATATCCCTGCAATAGTGGTTTCGGTAGGGCCTATGCTCACAGGAAATTGGAGAGGCAAAAGGGTCAATCTCATATCGGTCTTCGAGGGAATCGGCCAGGTGAAGAATGGCAAGATGACCGAAAAGGATCTCCAGCAATTGGAAAACGAGGCCTGCCCCACCTGTGGATCATGCGCGGGTATGTTCACTGCAAACTCCATGAATTGCCTTACAGAGGCCCTGGGTCTTGCACTTCCGGGCAATGGTACGATCCCTGCGGTTACTGCCGCACGTATCCGCCTCGCAAAGAGGGCGGGGGCGCAGATCGTAGACCTGGTAGCAAGGGATATAAGGCCATGCGAAATAGCCACCATGCCTGCATTCAGGAATGCAATAGCGGTAGACATGGCCCTTGGATGCTCCACCAATACGGTTCTCCATGTCCCCGCCATCGCCCACGAGGCAGGAGTAGACCTGCCCCTGGAGGTCTTTAACGAAATAAGCTCGCTGACTCCACACCTTTGCAATATGATACCAGCAGGCCCGCACAGCCTTCAGGACCTTGATCAGGCAGGTGGGATCCAGGCTATCCTCAAGGAACTCGATCAACTAGGCCTCATAGAAAGGGAAATCCTCACCGTCACTGGCAATACAGTGGGTGAGAACATCAAGAAGGCCCATGTAACCAATAGGGAGGTCATAAGAGCGGCCTCAAGCCCATATCACAAAGAGGGAGGGATAGCCATACTCTATGGGAATCTTGCGCCTGGGGGGGCGGTAGTAAAACAGTCAGCAGTAGCACAGGAGATGCTCCATCACAAGGGACCGGCCAGGATATTCAACTCAGAAGACGAGGCATATCAGGCCATCCTGGAAAAGAAAATCAGGCCTGGAGACGTAGTGGTAATAAGGTATGAAGGGCCACGTGGTGGGCCTGGAATGCCTGAGATGCTCTCTCCCACCGCTGCCATCGTTGGCATGGGCCTTGACAGAGAAGTGGCCCTGCTGACAGACGGCAGGTTCAGTGGAGGGACCCAGGGGGCGGCAATTGGACACATTTCCCCGGAGGCGGCAGAAGGTGGGCCTATAGGACTTGTAAAGGAAGGAGATATTATTGAGATAGACATACCAGGTAAAAAACTGACCCTTTGCATACCGGATGAAGAACTGGAAGAAAGGAAACGACAGTGGAAACCTTTGCCGGCAAGGATAAAGAAGGGGTACCTCGCCCGATACGCCAGGCAGGTATCCAGTGGAGCGAAGGGGGCCATCCTCCTCGAAGGAACGGACTAGTGTCGCCCCATGAAGATAATACAACACAGTAGCGTGACAGCATTTTTGCCTGACTGGCTCGAACCTTCACGAGGGCATAGTTGTTAGCACATGGCCCGAATGCACAATGCAGACATAAAAAAGACGGGCAACCGGCCCTCGTATAAATCCAAACGACGTAATCGGAGGTAATGCGGATGGAAATCAAGCTACTAATTCATGTGGCGCAACCTGACAGATGGGATGTGGCTGCCAACAATGCACTGAATTTCTTAAATACAAAGGGCGATGGAGAAACCCTGAGGGTAAGGATAGTGGCAAACGCCGATGCAGTGACCAGGTGTACCAAATGTGACCGGGCACTGTTCGACAAACTCAAACAGGTGGTGCTGGATGGTGGCGAATTGTTCCTGTGTGAAAACTCACTCAGGGCCTTTGAAATACCAAAAAGCAGGCTACCTGAAATATTTGGAACGGTGCCGGCTGCCATAAGAGCGCTGGCTGATTTCCAAAGGGAGGGATGGCTATACGTGCGTCCCTGATTCAGGGAACCAAGTTAAGTGCCAGAACCTGTAGAATTCTGATGCACTGACAAGTTGAGGAGAGACCCCTATCCTTTCACAAAATCTGAGCAGGTTATCCCTTTCACCGCAAATGATGTGATACGAACTACGTCTGCGAGAATGATAATTCTCATGAATGGCAATAAAACCGCGTTCGGCCCAGGCAACTGCCTGGGGAATATCCTTAAGCGGAAAGAACTGGATATTGAAATCCTCTTTCAGCGGTTCTATTACGTGGCTTATGTCTGGGAGAGGCGGTCTTTTTCGCCTGGCCAAGGTACTCTTCAACCCCTTTGTTAGCTTTGATGTCCTAACTTCTCATCGGCTACTGCCTTGAGGGGCTTAAACGGAAAAAACATCTTACTGATCAGGGACACAGACCTCCCCTGGCCCACATAATCTAAGACCTATCCTGTTAATATTAGGTAAACTTTCGTGTCTGCCCTGTCACCTGCTCAAATGCCATGGGCATTAAGACAGCCCTCATCCAGGCCGATGTCTACGGACAAGAAGATAAGCAAGGCAGGGCAAAACGAGTCACTAGGTAATCGACAAGGATATGCAATGAAAGACCCTATAAGTGTTCAAAGAAAGACCATGGAGACCAGCGTGGACCTGAGTGTGACCATAGAGGGAACAGGCAGGGCCAATATAGATACCGGCGTGGGCTTCCTGGACCACATGCTGACCCTTTGGACCGTACACGGTTTCTTCGATTTATCTATAAAGGCCACCGGGGACCTGGCAGTGGACGACCACCACACGGTGGAAGACGTGGCCATAACCCTGGGAACCGGCCTCAAGAAGGCCCTTGGAGGGTTACGTGGCATACGAAGATATGGCCAAGCCGCCGTTCCAATGGAGGAGGCCCTGGCCATGGTCTATCTGGACATATGTAGCAGGCCATACCTGGTGTTCGATGTGAGGTTTCCCTCCTCCAAGATAGGCCAGTTTGATACCGAGCTGGTGGAAGAATTTTTAAGGGCGTTGGCCGTAAACTGTGGCATGACCCTTCATGTTAGGGTACCCTACGGCAAGAACAGCCACCACATGGCAGAGGCAATCTTCAAGGCCCTGGGAAGGGCCCTTGACCAGGCAACCGCAGAGGAACCAAGGTTAAAGTCAGGAGTCCTGTCCAGCAAGGGATCATTATGAAGACATGTACAACAAAAAGAATACCAGGGTCCACGGCCTTACATGCACGCGAGATGGCAGGCTTGTTGGCCTTGTTGCTGATTCTGTCGGCCTGTGGATTCATGGGTGAAAAACGAGCGGGAATCCAGACACCGCTTCCTCCACTAAAACGTATAGCCATACTTCCTATGGATAGGGTCTCGACCAGGCCGGCCTCGGAAAGACCTACGTGCACCCTGAACGACGTAATCATAAGCTCCCAGGCGATATCGCCGCAAACAGCAAGGGAGGTTACATCCCTCCTTTTCCATGAGTTCAGGGGCGATCCGAGGTTCGTCCTGGTTCCAGAGGGTACATGCATGGGCTTTCTCAATGCCATGCTGGCAACGGACATAAAGGCGTCACAGCTAAAGCTGATCAGGTCCTTTGGAAGACAACTTGGTGTAGATGCCGTATTATACGGGAAACTATACCGTTTCAGGGACCGGATTGGCAGCCCTTATTCTGCCAAACGCCCTGCCTCGGTGGCATTGAGCCTTCACTTGATCCGGGTCTCTGACGGGGCGGTATTATGGAGTTACACCTTTGACGAGACCCAGCACTCGCTTACCGAAAACCTGTTCCAGTTCAGGCTCTATCGCAAGCAAGGCATGCGCTGGCTTACTGCCAAGGAACTGACCCGTTACGCCCTGGATCAGGCAGCCAAGGACCTCAAGAAGAGATTGTCCCCGGAATAAATGGATCTAGCTACTGGCCAGGTGGTAGAATTCCTGGAAAATCAACGTTTCACAGTCGCGGCCTGCCTGGAGAAAAAAGGCACCCGATATCACCTGATCACCCACCTTGGACGAGAAGTCAACCTTGCCCCAGGGCGTTTTCTACACGTCTCCCCTGACAGGATAGACATAACCCAGAGATATCCCTGTGTAAAGGAACTGCAAAGAATCAACCTGTACAGAGAAGAACTGAAGGAGAAAGTGGATATTGAGGAACTCTGGGAGCTTGTAAACGAAGAAAAGGAGGAATGGTCGCCGAAGGAACTGGCAGAGTTGGCCTTTTCTTCCGCTATAGACCAGGATCACGTAGCTGCCTTGATAAGGGCCGTCATAGATGACCACACATACTTCAAGTATCGGGAGGGGAAAATAATCGTCTTGCCCCCCCTTGTGGTAGAACGATTGCTCGATCAGAGGAAAAAAGAGGCTGAACGGCTCAGGCTCATAGCCGAGGGCAGCAAATGGCTAGAGGCCTTGTGGTCCGACGGTACCGAACGGGCATCCACCAGCGGCACCGGACCTGCCGACAACCGTTACATAGATTTCTGGCTTGAGGCCATCAAGGATTACTGTATCCATGGTGAAGAATCAAAGCACGCCATGTCGGTAAAGGGTTTGATGAAGCAGGCCGGTCTTTCAGGTCCAAGGATACCCTTCGACACCCTGGTTAAGGCGGGCATCTGGTCAGAGGATGAAAACCTCGAAATTCTCAGGCACGAAATCGATACGGAATTCTCACCCGAGGCCATGGAACAGGCCAGGCGACTGGCAAAAAAAAGGGTGGATCCGCTGGAAAACGGCAGGGTAGACCTGAGAAACCTGGAGACCTTTACCATAGATGGCCCCGAAAGCCTTGATCTGGACGATGCCCTCAGCTTCAAGAAGGTGCAACAAGGTTGGGAGGTCGGTGTCCATATCACAGACATAGGCCTGGAACTGAAACCAGGCACCCCCTTATTCCTTGAGGCGATTAATAGGGCTACTACCATCTATCTACCTGACCAACAGATCCCAATGCTTCCAGAGATCCTGTCGCATGATGCCTGGAGCCTCAAGGCCGGAGAAGATCGACGGACGATCTCCTTCTTTGTAATACTTGATCCAAAGGGAAAGATAATCGATCACTGGATAGAAAGATCCGTGATAAATGTCCACGAGCGGCTTACCTACGATGAGGCACGAAGACGCATAGCCCGGCAGAAAGATCTGTCAAGGCTACACGAGCTTTGTATCGAGAGGCAGAAAAGGCGCATCGGTAACGGGGCACTGCCGCTTCCTATCCCTGAACTCGTTATCCATGTAGATGAAAGCAAGAGGGTCTCTGTAGAAATCGCAGAACCCGGACCTGCAAGGTTCCTGGTAGCAGAATGTATGATTCTTGCCAATTACATGGCGGCCTTGTTTCTTCGCGACAGGTCGATACCCGCCCTTTACAGGAGTCAGCCTCCGCCAAGGGAACAGATCATAGAAGGTGGCGAGACGAATCTCCTTGCCAATTTCAGGCAAAGGCGGCTTATAAGTAGGGGAAATCTCGGTCCTGAACCCGTGAAACACCATGGGCTCGGCCTCGATGTCTACACAACCATCACGTCCCCGCTTAGAAGGGGCCTGGATCTTCTAATGCAACAACAGATCGCCTCCTTCATGGCCACGGGCGTCCCGCTTCATACCGAAGACGACCTGGCCAATCTGGCCATCTATCTAAAGCAGGGACTTGCGGCTGCCGCAGCCGTAAATCAGGGACGCACCCGTTATTGGCTGCTCAAATATCTCGAGGGTCTCAAGGGCAAGGTGCTCAAGGCATGGGTCCTGGAGAAGGGTCCAAGAAAATTACTAGCCGTTCTTCAGGAGACCTTGACGCCCTTTGAGCTCCCAGCCAGGCCAGAGAAGGAATATCACCTGGACGATGAGATAGAGGTCAAGATCAAGAAGGTGAACCCAAGGGAAAATATTCTGAAGCTGGAATGGCACTGATCTTGTTTTACTTCACGTATAGCGCTGCCGGCCTCTCCCCCTTGACGTCCTATTTTACCGGATTTATGATCCCGGTGTGCAATATGTGGTATCTTGAGTGCCGATGGACCAAGGGCCTCTGGAAAAAGTTTTCATTCGTTCGAAAGAAAGTGCCCAGAAAACGAAGAAGCCCATCATACCAAGTGGATATGAATATCTTTTTCAACGAGCAACACTGCCATCGGACAAAGGGGGGATTCTTCAAAAATCCCTCCGGACGATCTCTTCCTTTGGCTTTGTCTATGTATTCCGGTTAACCTAAGGGATTTCATCAATCCAGTCACCAGGTCTCTAACATCCCTTTACATTATGATGCCTCTGGGAAATGGCTATCATGTTCGAAAACAAGGCGTCCGGCCAAAAACACGGCTTCATGGTCATGGGGGCCACTGCCCATGCGCCATGACATCCCACCACTGTCCATTCTGTAGCCACATACCCATTGCAACGATCCAGGGTGCAAACGCCGGGGTGGATTCCCCATCCCTTAAAACTTGACGCAAGTCCGTATCCCCGGCGCTACCCCTGGGCGTGAAAATACAGCCCATGTGAAGGATGGATCTTCACATAAAGCACATGGAGGTTTCATCGTGATTGAGGCTCAAGATCTATCAATGAAT
>JAJRZR010000019.1 GCA_024275145.1 Deltaproteobacteria bacterium
AGGATCTCTTTGATAAGTGATTTGCACCGGACATCCACATCCTCCAGTAGCTCTCCGTGACTCTTGTGGTAGTAGGGATCAACCGCTCCCAGGTCACTCAAGAGTCTATGGATATCAAGGCCCATCAGCCTGCACATGACCTTTCGAAGCGAGACCTCTTCACCTGCGTCATACCGGAGTATGGAATTGATGAAGTCTGCCCTTTTATCCCCTACGGGTAGTTCCCCGAAGATGTGCATCCCATCCTGTATCTGGGTGTTCCTGGTGCGGCCAAGGGCCTCATGGGTCCTCCTTGCCACCTCATTGAATGACATGCCATCGGTAAGCCTGATTTCCTTGTCCAGGTTGGTTTTTCTTATCAGGTCGAGGATGAGATGCTTCAATGCATGGGCTCGCCCCTTATCACTGATCCTGGCCTGTTCGTATTCTCCCAGGTAGCGGGAAAGCTCTTCCAGCTCGTCATAAAGGCCGCCCTGGGTCATCACGGTCTGCATGTGGTCGATGAGCGTGGCATAACTCCGTCTCTTGGCAATGGTTCCCTCAGGTGGATTGTCTGCATTGTAGATGTAGAGATGGGGAAGCTCGTGGATGGAAAGGTCCGGCAGGCACTCCCCGGAAAGGCCCACCCCCTTTCCAGGCAGGAATTCGAGGTTTCCGTGTGTTCCTACATGTATGACTACATCCGCTCCGAAAATGTTTTCCAGGTAGCGGTAGGTGGCCAGGTACTGATGTGGTGGCGGGATATCAGGGTCATGCAGGATCTTGCATACCCTGCCATCGCATTTTGGCCCGGCACAGCCCCGTTTGGGCTGGACACAGACCACGGCATTGCCGTAGGCTACGCCTGTTACCACTATCTGCTTGTCCATGACCATGGCGGCAGGCACCCCGTTTACCTCCTCCCCTGGAGGGTTGCCCCATGCCTGGCTTATCCTCTTTTTTACTCTTCCGGGAAAGGTCTCCCACCACTTGAGGTATTCATCCAGCGGGACTAGGCAGAGGGCACCGCCCTTGTCCACGATCTCATCCACTGTGGTCCAGCGGAACTCGGAGATGGCCTTTCTATCCATGATCGTATCGATCAACTCCTTGCCGCCTTCAGGGGCGTTCTCTATGGCGTAGCCCTTCTCCCCCATTTGCTTCAGTATCCTGGCCACGCTTTCAATGGTGTCCAGGTGGGCACCGGCGCCCACCGTGGCCTCTACCGAGGCACAGGGATTGTTGTGCAGGATGAAGGCCACCCTTCTTTTTCCCCTGGGCTTGTTTTTTAGGTCAATCCATTTCCTTACCCTCTGGACCAGCCTTTCACACCGCTCTCTTATGGGCATACGTTGTTCCAGGATGGCGCTGGTTTCGCTATCCTCTGATCTTCTTGCCGCCCCGATAATGATGGGCTCGATTACCCCTTCGAATTCAGGCATGGCAACCGACCAGCCGATGTCCGTACCAAGCCCCTGGGCATCCTTCTCCCACTCCTCTATGGATTTATAGTAGGAGGTAATGGGTTGAAATACAGGTACGTCCAGGTCCCTTAATATTTCCACCCCGGAGGTTGCATTTCCTGTATCCGACAGATCCTTCACGTGGGTGCTGCCCAGGGAAAAGGCCTGGAGCTTGATCAGGGCATCTATCCTAGGCCTTCCATCTTCCGTGAGGAAGAAATCCCTTACCACCTCACCGCTCCCCCTGGTGCCAAGGCCTTCGTCCTTGACACTGTAGGAAAAGGCAGGGATTACGTTCAGCCCCCTCTTTTCCAATTCCTCAATGAGGGCATCTTCCACCTCGAGGTTGTCACTTACCCAGTAGTGGCGGGAAAAGAGTATGCCCACGGTGCCATGCCGGTTGCCACGCTCAGGGTGTCCTTCATACCATTCAAGATACGCCTCGATGGTTTCAAAATGGGCCACATCGGCATCTGGATGATAAAGCCCCTCCCAGGGGACCCTTTGGGGCGGATCAAAGGGGATGTCAAGCCTCCTTGCCTCACACGCTATGTAACGGAGCATGTTGGCAAAATTCTCTTCTCCACCAAGGGTGATATAGCTGTAACAGGTGTTTACCATCCCGGGCTTGACCGTGGAGAGGTACCAGAAGGACGGATCATGGCTTACGCAGACAATGGGGATGTTTTGCCCCAACTCCTCTAGCCTGGCCTCGATTGCCTCCCAGAATCTCTCTGAGGAGCGATAAAGCAGGATTACATCCGCGGATTTGAGCTCGTCCAGGGCATCGTCCACTCTCAGGGGATCGTTTTCCAGAGTCTTGGAGGAGAAGACTGTAAGGTCCAGGGCATCTACTTTCCTGCCGGCGCGCACCAGCATAGGGACGTGGCTGTTCCACATTATGGATTTGATCTTCATGATTCCTCCCCCATATTTTTATATTTAATCCGTATGTTCTTTCTCTTTCCTGTTATCTAAGGATGTATACCTGGTGTCTTCCTTTAACGTCCTGGAATTCATTCCTTGTGTCCATGTCTACTGGATATTCAAGCAGTGCAACGTATCTTCCATCCTGGGAAATATCTGCAGATAAGGCCATCCCGTCGGTATGGAAGAACCAGGCCAGCCTGTCGGAGGCCCCACCTGGCCTCGCGTTGTCAAAAAGGTACAGGCCGTGTAGCAGGCAGTCCTTCTCCACCCTGTTATACCTGATGGGTAGAATGATATAGCGATTGTCGGATGAGGTGTGGATCCTGTCGGTGTAGCTGGCACCTCCAATCCTGGATGTCCATTGCAATTTCCCTTTGAGGTCGTAGACAAACAGGGAGTTGGCGTTTGGATGCTCGAAGGCTGGCCGCCTCTTGCCCTGCCTGGCATTGGTGTTGCCCGTGAGGAAGGCCACGTAGTCTTCACCGATCTTTGCCAGTGCAGGAAATCCATATATTGTAAGGCCGTTTACCACGATGGGCGTGGAGATCGTCTTTTCCCATAGCACCCCCTTTTTGCCCTTGATAAGTTGCCGGTTGCTGAGGAGAAAGCCGCGTCCATCGTTGCTGAAGGCCGCTACATAGGCGCCATCGGCCGAGATGTCCACACCGTGCCAGATGCCAAGCCTCTTTTCCGGGAAGATATGCCTGAAGTCCCAGCCCCACAGGGGCTGCCCACTTTGCCCATCCAGGCAATAGAGGGACCTGGTATAGGATTTCCCCTTCCAGTAATTGCTGAAGATGAGGTATTTCCCCCGGGCATCTATCCTGAGGGCATCCGGGCTGCCATCCATGCATCCCTTTCGGGGATACGCCCATAATGGATGGCCTTTCATGTCAAGGCAGTAGATCCTTCCCCTATGACGGTAATTTTGCCCACTGGCGCCAAGGTAATGACTTGCGGTAAAGTATATCCTTTGGTCCCTTTTCGAAGGGGCAAATACAAGGCTGTTTACGACAGGAAGGTGGTACTTGGGCTCTCCAGGGCCGATAGTGCCTACATCACGGGAGGCAGGAAATTTCCAGAGCAGTTGGCCATCGATGCTGTAAAGATAGATAAAGGCATCACGGCTCTGCTCTCCCATGGCCAGGTATCTCCCGTCTGGGGAAAATTTCATGGATACGATACGTCCTTCCCCTATCCTCTTGCGCCACAAGACCTGTCCATTTTCTATGTCTACAAGGCGCAGGTAACCCTTTTCGCTCCCCACGGCAAGGTATTTTGCTTCCGGCGAGAAGGCCACAATGCCGCCTACATAGCAGTAGTCCCAGAGTTGATAGGGATCCACGTCCTCAAGCTTAAGGCTCTCAAGGACCATAGGGCCTGGCTTGGCAGGGGCCCGGCAAGTTGTTGTCAGGACAAAGGGCGGATCCCTGAGGGCAACCTCGACCCTGTATTCTCCTCCCCTTTGCCAGCCAATATCCACAAGGAATGTCCTTGCCTCCTTCCCGATTCTTTTTGAGGCAACCTGCTTCCGGCCCTCCCAGATATCTATCCTTTGGACCAGGGCCTTCCCATTCAACCTGATGGCCATGGCTTCTCTGCCAAAGGTCACCTTGTCTATATCGACCTTGTTGCCAGGGCCACAGCCTACAACCAGACAAAAGATAAGGACTGATAATGACAGACAGCCTTTGCTGGTAGACACCTTCATTTTGGAGTTACGAATCCTGCTAAAAGGCATTCCATTTTTCAAAACGTGAACCTGATGTTCCCCATGATGATTCTTCCAGGGCTTATGTAATATGTGCTTTGCTGATAGTGTTTGTCATTCAGATCGGTTACCTCCAGATTGGCCTCCATGTTCTTCATTATCCTGCGTGACAATTTGAGATCTATGGTGAAATATTTTCCGATCTCCTTTTTGTTCAGATCGTCATCGTAGATAACCCCTACGTAGTGTCCATTGATACTTGCTGTGATAATATGTGGATTGCTGTAGGTTATGCCTGCAGAGGCCTCCCATTTTGGTATCCATGGTAGATATTTCCCTTCAATGGCGGTGTTTTCTTTAAACTCCCTGATTTTTGATTCGTTATAGGAATAATTCCCATAGAGAAACCATTCCTGGGCTGGTCGGTAATCTGCTTCTAACTCTACCCCCCTTATACGGACCTTTCCTATGTTGTTATATTTCCTTATGCCCTTTACAGCGTCAGTGGTGATTATATAGATAAAATCCTTTGCATCGCTCTGATAGAAGGTGGTTTTGACAGTAACCCCGCCTGGGAATTTTTGGTCGATCCCTAACTCATAGGACCATAACTTCTCAGGGCCAAGGTCAGGGTTTCCCCTGTAGGTCCAGAAGCCATAGGACCAGTCGCCCCGGTAGAGGTTGTTCAGGGTTGGAGAGCGGAAGGCCTTACCCACGGCCCCTCGCAGGGAGGTGCTGCCTGCCAGGTGGTAGAGGATGGCGACCTTGGGATTGAAGGAATCGTCAACTCTCTCTTTATATCTTGTTTTCCTGGGGGATAGGGTGTCATCATAGCTATAGCCATCTAGGTTTTTCCACCAGTCATAGCGGCCTCCCAGGGTAAGTATGAGCTTGTCATTGAGGAGATTCAGCTCGTCCTGGAGGAAAAAGGACAGATATCTTTGTCTTCCACCACTTTCTATCTTCTTGTGGACCGAGATCTTATAAGCGTAGTGCTTATCAAGCTTGCCTTGCCTACAATCCATCCCGATCGTGAGAATGTGATTTTCACCCAGCCCCATGCTCACCTGGAGGCTGCCGCCAAAATCCTTCATATGGGTCTTGCTGACATACTTGAGGGTATTGTAGTCAGGATACCGGGCACTGTCGTAGCTGGTGTCGTGGTCAGCACCAAAGATGGTGGCCAGGAGCTCGGTGCCACCCCATTTTTTCTTGAAATGAAGGCTCCCCCTGTCGATATCCTCGGTAAACAGGTTGAAGTCGGGGATGCGGTTGTATTTTCCATCCCTTTTGTTGCGGTGGTGGGAGCCGGATAACGCCAATGAGGATGTGGGATCGAACTCATAGGTCAACCTGGCGCTGTAATTGTCCCTTTCGGTTCCTACATCCTTCGTGTTTTTCCCTGGCTTCTTCATGTCATCCGGTGTCTCACAATATCCATCGCTTTCCAGATGCAGGCCAGAGACGTAGTAACCAAAATTTCCAATGGTGTCGCTGTTGCTGAAGGCCGCATGCCAGGTGTTCAGGCTTCCGTATCCACCTTCTACCGTTGTCTCGAGTTTCTTAGCCGGCTTCCTGGTTATAATATTGATGACTCCTCCCATGGCATTGGAACCATAAAGTGCAGAAGCGGGCCCCCGGACTATCTCGATCCTTTCGATGTCGTCTATATTGATCTCATTCCACTCCACGGACTGTGTCTGGGGATCATTTATGGGTACTCCGTCCTTTAGTACCAGGACCCTTGCCTCTGTCTTGCCCCCAAGCCCTCTCATGTAGACAATATTGTTGGTGCCTGCGGCGCCTATCCCTACAGGATGTTTCACGAACACGCCCACCACGTCTTCAAGCAGTTCGTCCGCGCTATGGGCCGTTGATTCATCTATGTCCTTTCTGGTGATCACGGTTACACTGGCTGGCACCGATTCAATGGGTGTTTCCGTCCTTGTTGCAGTCACTACTATCTCCTCAAGCCTGACAGCATTCCGATTTGCCTGTCCTGCAATGAGCGTATGGGGGATTATCAACCAAAAGTTTGCAAGTGCTACGATCAAGATGTTCCTGTTCCACTCTTTCATTGTCCCTCTCCCATTTTTGATGTCTGTTTTAATACCTGCCAAACATTCATGTCTGCCAGATCCTCGCCAGTCACCCCCGACATGAAAATACAGCTGTTGTTTTCTCAGGCTGCAGGCGGCTTACACCGTCATGTCCATCGGCCATGGATGGATACGGGCTATCCTCTACGCAATCGCCTGATCCAGGATCATGTTCCCAAATGCCTGGAGAAAGGATGACATCAAGAGCCAAGCTCGGGTATTAGTTGTCACGAAATATAAAAAAGTAACACAATCGTATTGTGTAACAAGAAGATCGGGAAAAAGCAAGGGGGGTGCAGGCTGGCATGAATGTTTGGCTATCCCCTGATTCAAGCCTTTTTAGGCCTGGGTGCCAGGCTAATTTTGACACGAACTTGCGCACTTTTAACGTGAAAATCCTTCATCAGGGCTGTATCATTTTTGTATTTAGGGCTGCTTGCCTGGGAGTCCAGACAGGCAAGATGGTTGAGAGTAAGATCTCGACCATGAATACAATTTTTTGTCAGGACGAGCTTCAGTGAGGCCAGGATTCATGCTTCCGGAAATCTATGTCAAACACCGTCTATATCTAAAGCAAATGGAACTGCTCAGGAAATGCAGCAGTTCAGAGGTGTTGCCGTTGAGCTTCAACTATCAGAACCTTATCATCGTTGATACCGGCACGGTGGAAGCAGCAGGTGATACCATTGTGTTTCAGACCTTTAGCTGCGGCTGCGGACCCCAGCCGATGATACGGGGTGGCCTGTTGCAACGGGTCATTACTTGGCAATGCTCTGCAATCCGGCAGGCACTTGCCAACAGTGCAAACAAGAAAGATGTCGAATTGAGGGACCAGGATCTGGTTACAGAAGTATACGTGGTCGACTGTTGTGACCAACAGAAGATCGTCAGGGCTTTGAAGCAACATTTTGGCGAAAAAAAGGAAATCTGTTTTTTTAAATAGGCTTCAGTTAATGGCCTCGCCTTGCCGTGGCATCAAATATCAAGCGGGTTTTTCTACTGTTTTGCCATACAACAGGATTGCCTAGTACCGTGGTAAACCGGTACGTCTTCATCCCTTCCCAATCCAGCCATTTCGTTCATCAGGTTTCATACGCCGTACATTTATGTCATCCCCAGGGCATGAACAACAGTCCAATGGCAGATGTGTTTTCACGGCAAATTTTTTTTAAGAATAAATTAAAACGTACCGAACAGGAAAAAGAGGAAGTTGGGCTGTCTGTAGGTGGTTTTAAAAGGCGCCTTCACGATGAGATGACAAAAGAATATCTCGACCCCATAATATCTGGGCTAAGCGGGCTTGAGAGGCCACTTTCCCGGCTTGCAAGCGACACCGAAGATGAATTTTTGGCCCTGGGCCGTAGGCTTCAGGACTTCGCCGAGCGCGCACAACAGATGACCGGGCAAGCCTCCAGGATAGCCGCCTTGATCGGGGATGGGCAGGGGGAGGGGACCGTTGAACAGGCTCGGCAGGTCATCGAATCCACACTAAACGATCTTGATGCCTCCAATCTGGAGATAAAAAAGGGGCTTGCCCTCTTGTCAGACGTGTCCGATAGGCTCAAGGGGCTTACCGGAGCCTATAGCGGTCTGAGAAACATCTCAAAACGCATACGGATGCTCGGCATCAATATAAAAATTGAAAGCGCAAGGGTTGGGGAGGACGGTAAGGGGTTTCACTCACTTGCCCGAGAGGTGACAGGCCTGTCCTCCATGGTGCAGGAAAACAGTTGGTCCTTTGAAAACAACTCCAGGTCCACGTACGAGCTGATACTGTCATGTGTCTCCGAGATGTCAAGGCGTGCCAAGGGCTACGATGAGCAGATCATCGGGGTGCGTGACCGGATACATGCATTGCTTGAATCCCTGAGGGGGATAATGCAGGATTCGGCCCGGGTCTCAAAAACCATATCCCAACGTTCTGCGGATATATCCCGCCGTGTCGGTGACGTCGTGGTCGCCATGCAGTTTCACGACATAACCAGGCAGCAACTGGAACACGTAACAGCGGCCTTGAAGGATATCCGTAACGGACTGACTGACAAGACAACGTCTCCCGATCCTTCAAAGGATTCCATGGCCGGTTGGTTATACCAGGCATTGTCCATCCAGGCAGCTCAATTGAACGAAATCCGCAGGCATATTGAAACGGCGGGTTCTGATATCGTCAACGGTCTGGAAGAGGTGGTCAGACTCACCGTTGAACAGGCGGATGATGTCATCAGCCTCGCATCGGCTGGTGTTTCCGCCACCGATGGTTCCATAGTCTCCCGGATAGAAAAGGAGGTGCAAGGTATTGTATCCGCCTTCTCAGAAGGTGTCCAGGTAAGTAGCAGGATGATAGAGGTCTTGGATTCTGTTTCGGATTCTGCGACCAAGATGGAGACCTTCGTAGCCAAGATAGAAGAGATAGGTTCCAAGATAAAGCTTCTTGCATTGAACGCCCTGGCCGAGGCTACCCGGACCGGTAATAATGGCCGGGCACTGAGGATCCTGGCCCAGGAGCTTCATCACCTGTCGATGGACAGTGAAGGAAGTACGGGAAGTGCCGTTGCCGTACTCAAGGCTGTATCGGATACAGCCAGGCTTGACAGGGAATTCTCCGCCACCCTGGAAAGGCAACAGGGGGAAACGGAATCCATGGCACAAGATGCCCTGAGACTGGCTGAGGCAATTGGTAGGGTTTCTGATGAGATCAAACAACTGGCCCGGGATTTAGAGGAGCAGGGCCAGGCACTCACCTCTGAGATCTCGGCCCTCATACCCTCGATCCGTTTTCCTACGGTGATGATTCAAGGGATAGTCAGGGGCGTGGACAGGCTGAAAGGGTTTCTTTCTGAAATCGAGCGGTCATCGCCCGATCTCCACATGGATGATTCTTCGCTTGAATCGTTGAATGAAATGGCATCGCGCTATTCCATGGAGAAAGAGAGGGAGGTCCACCGTCAGGTAGCAAACGGATCCCCATCTGAAACTACGGACAGTATACCTTCGACCCCGTCCGATGACGGTAATGATGTGGAGCTCTTTGACAATGTCCCGGGTACCATCGATGACCAGGAACAGGGTCTTGCCATGGAAGATGTTGAAGAGGGGCGGCAGGAAAAGGCAGTGGAGGAATTTGGAGACAACGTGGAGCTTTTCTGACTTGTTTTACCGTGAAAATACATCCTGCCCTTGGGCTGCGGCGTCAACGATGCGGGCCGCATGAAGGTTCAGGGCCAGGACAAATACTGAGACACTTTGAGGGAGGATACCACCATGCCTCATACCATGGATCTGCAGAATAATGGAGACGAAAATACAGGCCGTCTCGTATTGACAGGGGAGATCACTATTAGCGACGCGAGAGAGCTCAAAGAGGTACTGCTAAAGGCTATTGATACCGCGGACGACCTGCGTGTCAACATGGAGGGGGTGATGGAAACCGACCTTTCACTACTCCAATTGCTTTGCGCAACCCACCGGGCTGCGCTCAGACAGGGTAAGCAGGTCAAGGTGGAAGGCAAGTACCCTGCTGCCATCACGCGTGTCGTAACCGATGCGGGATATTTCCGACGTGAAGGCTGTGTCGCCGAGGCACGGGAAAGCTGTCTCTGGATAAGGCAGGAGGAAGACAAGGATGGATAAGACGATCTTGACCGCAGACGATTCGGCAAGCGTGAGGCAGATGGTGGCCTTTACGCTCAAGGGGGCCGGGTATCAGGTAATAGAGGCATCAGACGGCGAGGATGCCCTTTCGAAGCTGGACGGATCCCCTGTGCACATGGTCATTACCGATCTCAACATGCCGAAGTTGGACGGTATCGGGCTGATTAAAAGGGTGAGAAGCAGTACGAAGTACAGGTTCATTCCCATAATAATGTTGACTACCGAGTCTCAGGCCTCCAAGAAGCAGGAAGGCAGAAAGGCCGGTGCAACCGGTTGGATTGTGAAACCATTCAAGCCGGATCAACTTCTGGCAGTAGTAAAGAAGGTTCTGAGATGATCCCAAGCCCTATGAAAGGTTGGCATGTAAGATACATGCCGAGTCCGGGCCGTGTTTTCTGGTTCAGGGATGTGGCGGCATCATGTGTAGGCCCGTATCAGGGCCTGGAATAACGGCCTGTGACAGCCGGGTTACGAGTGTGGGGGATGTTAAATGGAAGAAGATCAAGGCCTGGAGAGGGGAAAGAGCGTCTTTTTTGAAGAGGCAGGCGAGCTTTTGGCCGAATTGGAAGATGCCCTTCTTGAGCTGGAAGACGCCCCGGATGACCAGGAGCTAATAGGTAGCGTCTTTCGCGCCATGCATACCATCAAGGGATCTGGCGCCATGTTCGGCTTTGATGAGGTTTCCTCTTTTACCCATGAGGTGGAGACGGTATTCGACCTGGTGAGGGCCGGTGCCATCCCGGTTACAAAAAATCTCATAGATCTAACCCTTGCCGCAAGGGATCAGATCATGGCCATGCTGGATGCCTCCCGTGGTGGAGAGCCTGCCGATGATGAAAGGGCGGAGGAGATAACCGGGGCCTTGCGAATGCTTCTGCCCAGGGGAGGGGTAGGCGATGAGGCAGACACGGGGCGCGTGGCCGGGGCAGATAAGGGAGCACCGTTATCTGGTGCCGGAGAAGATGTCGGGGAAGAGAGCAGTTACAGGATCCGTTTTCGTCCTGAACCTGAGATCTTTTCCACCGGTTCCAACCCGCTCCATCTTCTGAACGAACTTTCAGAGCTTGGCGAATGCAGGATCATAGCCCAGACCGATGCCCTCCCCACCATCCACGAGATAGATCCCGAGGCATGTTACATCTACTGGGACATTGTCCTTACCACTAGCAAGGGAATAAATGCCATAAGGGATGTCTTCATCTTTGTAGAAGATACATCCGAGCTGCACATAGAGGTCATCGACAAGCCCGATGCCACCGATGACGAGACGGAAACAGAATACAAAAGGCTTGGCGAGATACTGGTCGAGCGTGGGGACGTAAAACCCAAAGACCTAGAAAGGGCACTCGAATCCCAGAAGCGCATAGGTGAGGTCCTGGTCGAACAGGAGCTTGTCAATCCCGCAAAGATCCGATCGGCCTTGGAGGAACAGAGGCATGTCAGGACGGTTCGTAAAAAACGTAAGGCAAAGGAGACCCTTTCAAGCATCAGGGTGGCCTCTCCCAAACTGGATCAACTGGTCAATCTGGTAGGTGAACTGGTCACGGTCCAGGCCAGGTTGAGCCAAGTGGCGGTATCGAGGAACGACCCGCAACTGATCTTCCTTGACGAGGAGGTGGAACGGCTCACCAGCGAGCTTCGGGGAAACACCATGAGTATCCGTATGCTTCCCATCGGGACCACCTTCAGCAAATTCCGCAGGCTGGTAAGGGACTTGGCCAGGGACCTTGCCAAGGAGGTTACGATGACCACGGAAGGGGCGGAAACAGAACTCGACAAGACGGTAATAGAAAAGCTCAACGATCCCCTGGTACACCTGATCCGGAACAGTATCGATCATGGGATCGAGCCACCCGATGTCCGTGAGGCCGCAGGCAAACCCAGAGAAGGGACAGTGCACCTGTCTGCTGTTCATTCAGGGGCGCATGTCCTTATTCGTATCAGTGATGACGGTGCCGGGATAGATCCTGAAGTAATAAGGGCAAAGGCAGTGGAAAAGGGGCTCATTTCACCGGACATAGAGATGTCCGACAAGGAGATATTCTCTGTTCTTTTTGCCCCGGGCTTTTCCACCGCCAGGACGGTCAGTAATGTTTCAGGCCGTGGCGTAGGTATGGATGTGGTAAAGACGAACGTTGAATCCTTGCGCGGCAGCATAGATCTGACAAGCGAGAAGGGCAAGGGCACCACCGTGACACTTAAATTACCCCTTACTCTGGCCATCATAGAGGGGCTGCTGGCTAGGATAGGGGATGAACACTATGTGTTGCCGCTTTCCACCGTAGAGGAATGCGTTGAACTCGTGAGTCGGGAAAGTGATGGTTCCGGCAGGCGCAGGCTGGCCAACATCAGGGGAGAGATTATTCCATACATACATCTGCGGGAACAATTCCATATAGGGGGTGAACGACCTGACATAGAACAGATCGTAGTAACGAGGGTTGATGGTGACAGAATCGGTCTGGTGGTAGACGAGGTCATAGGGGAACAACAGACAGTGATAAAGACCATGGGCAAGCTATGTAACGGGCTAAAGGAGATATCCGGTGCCACGATCCTGGGCGACGGCACCGTGGCCTTGATCTTGGACGTGCCCAATATGATCCACAGTGCCATGACCGGGTAACTGGTCCCCGTCCTGGGCGGGCTGCCAGCAACCCTTTCCCGGGCTTCAAGGGCATCGTTTGGAGCGAGCAAATCAAATGCAGGGAGGAAACGACCATGAGATGGATGGATCTCAAGATAGGGAAGAAACTGGGGGTCGGTTTTGGGATCATGCTGTTGCTGATAGTGATTGCAGGTTATGTGGGATTTCACGGCATTAAGCGGGTGGCCCATTCCCTTTTTGTCGTCGGGGACGAGGAGGCCCCCATAGCCGAACTCGGCATGGAAATGAAGCTCTCATTTTTGGATGCGACAAACGCCATGGATGAGTTCAGGAGTGCCTCATCTGCCATAGCCACGGCAAACAAAGAGGCCCTTGACAGGATAATAAGGCACTATGATCAGGCGATCGAGGAATTCGATCGCTGTTCCCGGGCAATCGTGAACGGCGGGAGGCTGGAAGACGGGCGCGTGATCATAAAGACCTCCGATGAAAAATTGGCCGGGCTGGTCCGCAAGGCGGCAAAGATCCATAGTGAGAAGTTCAGGACAGCCGCAAAGGCGATGATGCAGGAAGGGTACGCACTCCTTGCCAAGGAAGAGGTGGCAAAAAAGGCAATGCAAGACATGGAGCAGATATATCGTGCGATTTACAAGCAGGCCACGGCGGTCGAGGATTTGATTACCTCTGAGATAGACCTCCTGACCACAAGGGGTGACGCCCACGAGGTTCTTCAGAGACAGCTCCCGCTTCTTGGCAGGGCGAACGGGATAAAAACCAGCCTGTCACAGGCATTGATTTGCCTCGAAAGATTTATCCAGACGAAGGATCCGGCAGAATTGGATAAGATCGAAGGTGAATACAGGGACTGGATGTCGCAATTGGACAGGGATCTCTCTGTGATACTTGAAGGTAGTACTTTCAAGGAAAGTAAGGGCCTGGCTACTGACAATAAGGCGATCCGTAGCGCGATGATGGATTTGAATAAAAGGCGCGAGGACTTCCAGAAGATGGCAACACTCCTGATTGCTGCCCACAGGGATGCCCTGGATCAATTCAATAAGGCCGGTGAGGCCCTAGTAAATCTCAACAAGTCCAGGGAAGAGGCCCTGGGGATCCTTTCCAAGGTGGAAAAGGTTACCGCGGAAAGAATGGCAGGGGCGAAAAGGGCAGGTGTTTCTTCGGAGAAGGTTGCAGTAAGCCTTCTGGCGTCCGTAAGCCTGGCATCCCTCCTCATTGGGGCATTCTTGGCCACGTTTATTACCAGGGGAATTGTCAGGCCTCTGGCCAAGGGGGTTTCATTCGCAGGGGACATAGCAAGTGGGGATCTCAATGCCGATATAGACATCAGGCAAAAGGACGAGGTCGGCCTTCTTGCTGGCGCCCTCAGGGAGATGGTGGCCAAGCTTCGTGCCATTGTCGCAGAGGTGAAGAGCGCGGCTGACAACGTTGCGGCGGGTAGTCAGGAATTGAGCTCCACCTCTGAGCAGATGTCCCAGGGTGCCACGGAGCAGGCGGCCTCGGCCGAGGAGGTTTCATCGTCCATGGAGGAGATGGCGGCC